>NZ_JBEPWD010000034.1:0-24656 GCF_041642575.1 Salegentibacter sp.
ATCTTCATAGTATTCGGAATGGTGAATATCGCCCTGATCAATTTCCGCAGAAATAATAAGGACAGCCGGGATGAAAAACCTTATTTCTTCATTCCAATGAATATAAAAAATATTCCCATTCCAACCATAGTGGCTCTTTTAAGCCTCTTGATTCTTTTAGGATTCAATATTTACAACCTGTTAAAAGGCAAATTGTAAAAGAAAGGCTCAGGCAGATTATCTACCTAAGCCTTTCCCGGCATTAGCAAAACTTAAATTTTAAATTTCCCCGCTACTTTGGTGTCGGCGCATTGAATTTATAACTTATCCCGAACATCACCATGTCGGTGGTCATCTCATAGGCCACCTCACTTCCAGGGATGGCCCCATGGGGAGGATAATTTTGTGTGAACATTGGATTAAGCAGTGGTCCAGAGGTACGGCCATCGCTCGCACCATGGTGATAAACTGCATCCAGGTTGAAGTTCTGATTGATCTCATAACTTAAACCAAACATATAAGAATTTTCAATAATTGCCGTTGCCGGAATATTAAAAAATGCAATCTCTTCGGGGATAGGATTCGAGCTATAGGTATACCCCACCCGCAAAGGTAGTTTGCTAATTCCTTTATACTGAAGTCCTGCAGAGATCACATCCATATTTTCCCAGCCAAAACCTCTAACCGAAGCATTCTGAGTCCATCCGGTTTCAGAAAAACCATCGGTATTTTCATAATCCACCATTCGGTAATCCAGGGCAAGATCAAAATCTCCTGCAGAATAACCTACACCCAGGGAAAGAATAGCCGGATAGTCCATTCTAAACTCATTGGTAGAAGTGGAGTTATCCAGATAGGTATTCTCAAATTCGAAATCGCTGAAGTATTGCCTGGTCTTATAAGAAGCTCCGGCTTTAAAGCCTAGCTGGGAATCATAGAAAAGCCCTACCTGCCCACCGAAACCTATAGCCGAAGCCTTGTCAGCACCGGGATATCCCGCCATACTCGGATTGGCTGTTGGGTTTGGTAAAAGTTCAAGAGCTGAATAGTTAATAGTTGGATTTATACCGATAGAGAAATTGTCGGAGAGCTCGTACGCATAAGCGATTCCAGCCTGTAATAACATATAATCTGATTCGATATGACCGAAACCACCCATGCTTTGCGGCATACTGATCGGGTTGCTCGTATTTTCGGGGAAGTCCACCCCAAAGCCAGAAATACCGTAGAGAAAGGCACCAAAAGTATGCTTGCTGTCTTCTTTCCCCCATACCATAGCCAAAGCCGGCATTGGGGAAGCGCCACGGTCGTCTTCGGTGTACCCACTATAAAAATTTCCGGTTGGCTGGCCTGTATCATCAAATTCAGGTACTGTAGAATATAGTTCCGGAGAGGAGAAGAACAACCCGAGATCGAACTTTACGATCTTTTCATCGAAGGTAGAAATTGCGGCAGGATTCCAATGCAAGGCCCCCGAAATATCAAGAGGCTGCCCGGTTGCGGCACCACCCATAGACATGTTCACTGCGCCCATTCCCTGCATAATGTGTCCGGCCTGGGAAAAGGCAAAAGCCGAAAACAATAAAAAGCTTAGATTAAGAATATTTTTTATCATAGTTGAAAAATTAGGTGATAAATGAGGATTATGACAAAAACACCAAAACGTTTGAAATCCCCAATAAACAAACAGAATCAGGTAATTAAAAGTACTCCGGAATAAGCCATAAGAATATGATACTCGTCAGGTTTTGATAAGAAAAAAGAGGTTTTTCTTTGATAATATTTTTTTTATTCTGAGTGTAACCGTAGAGGTTGCCAGATAATTATTTTTTCAGTATACTGATAAATAACATCTTTTAAATCCTGCCAAATTCGTATTTTAGAAAGGCGAAATTTAAGCTCATAAAATAAATTGCCCTCACCGCTTACCTACTTAGCAAATGGCATTTTGTGATGACTGAACTCATCATTTAAGGTATATTTAGTAACAGGCATAATCTAATTGAGATGGCAGAATTTTCCTGGCACCACTACAGCGCAGAAGAGAGTCTTAAAAAACTCAATGTTTCTCAGGCAGGACTTTCTTCGGAAGAAATTCCGGCAAGGATGGAAAAATACGGCCGGAATACCCTGCCCTCTGCTAAAAAACTCACCTTATTTAAGATCATCCTCAACCAATTTTTAAGTCCGTTGATCTATGTTTTGCTGGTGGCGGCGGTTGTTTCTATAGCACTCAAAGAATATTCAGATGCCGGTTTTATAATTGCCGTATTGCTCATAAATGCCATCATTGGTGCTTTCCAGGAATGGAAGGCCGAGGCCAAGGCTTCAGCCCTGGAACAAATGATAAAGTTAAAAGTACGGGTGAAACGGGATGGAAGAAGTTTTGTAATTGACGGGGAAGAACTGGTTCCCGGAGATATTGTAATTCTGGAATCCGGCAATAAGGTTCCGGCCGATATAAGAATAATCAGGCAGAATAATCTCACTGCTGAAGAAGCTATACTTACAGGAGAGTCACTGGCCATAGACAAGTTAAGCGAGCCGCTGGAAAAAGAAAATGTTCCCGTAGCTGAGCGATTCAATATGCTATTTGCAGGAACAACTATCAGCACGGGAAGAGGAACCGGCCTGGTAATCGCGACAGGAAAAGATACAGAGATCGGGAAAATAGCTTCCTCCCTTAAAGAGTTAAGCATTGGGAAAGCTCCCCTGGTAAAGCGGATGGAAAAGTTCACCAAACGCATCAGTATAATAATCCTTTTAGCTGTTATTTTGCTCGGTATATTGGGATATTACAGCGGGATTCCGTTGAGGGACCTATTCTTCTTCGCAGTGGCCGTGGCTGTTTCAGCGATTCCGGAAGGCCTTCCTATAGCGATGACCGTTGCTCTGTCCATAGGAGCTTCCAGGATGGCAAAAAGGAATGTAATCATAAGAAAATTAACTGCCGTGGAAGGTCTGGGAAGCTGTACGTATATCGCTACGGATAAAACAGGAACCTTAACTGTAGACCAGCAAACAGCCCGGGCAATCGTTCTTCCCGACAATCAGGTCTTCAGTCTTAGCGGAGAAGGTTACAACGGGGAAGGCAAGATCAAGAATGAAAATAATTCCGAAGTCAATTTTGAAGCCACTGAAGATCTTAGGAAAATTATAAGTAGTATAACAATTTGCAATGAAGGTGAGCTATTTAAAAGCAACAGTGACTGGAGCTATTCGGGAGATCCCATAGACGTGGCCTTACTAAGTATCTCATACAAGGGAAATTCCTCCCCAAAGGAGCTACTTCAGAATATAGAAAAGATCAGTGAAATACCTTTTGAATCAGCAAGACAATACGCAGCGGTCTATTATAAAGAAAACGGGGAATTAAGGATTGCCTATAAGGGCGCGGTAGAAAAACTACGCCCAAAAATAAACGAAGAAAAATACCGGGAGCTCCTGGAGGAATCAGTGCGTTATGCCCAGGATGGATACAGGATCATAGCTGTAGGAGGAGGAGATGTAGACGAAGTAAAACCGGTAGAAGAATTACCGGAAATGGAATTTCTGGGTTTCATTGCCCTAATCGATCCATTACGGCCCCAGGCAAAACCGGCTGTGGAAGATTGTTACCGGGCGGGAGTTCAGGTGGCTATGATCACAGGAGATCATCCGGCTACGGCCCTGGCGATTGCAAGGGAGATAGGAATCGCGAAGGGCCCGGATGAACTGATAAGTGGAAGCGAGCTGGAAGAGATCATTACCGGAGGTGAAGATAAGTTTAGAGAGACCTTAAGAACAAAACATGTGTATTCCCGTGTTTCCCCACATCAAAAACAGTTAATTGTAAAAGCCTTAAAGGAAACGGGACATTTCATCGCGGTAACCGGAGACGGAGTAAATGATGCCCCGGCCTTAAAAACAGCTAATATAGGTGTAGCTATGGGCTATGGGACGGATGTGGCTAAAGATACGGCCTCAATAATTTTAAGCGATAATAATTTTGCCTCTATTGCCGCCGGAATTGAGGAAGGCCGGTTTACCTATGCCAACCTCAGAAAGATCATCTATTTATTGATCTCTACAGGTGCAGCAGAACTGTTAAGTATAGGCATGGCCCTAATTGCAGGTCTTCCTCTGCCCTTCCTACCTGTGCAGCTGCTTTGGTTGAATCTTGTCACCAACGGAATACAGGACGTAGCACTCGCTTTTGAAGCCGGAGAGAAAAAAGTAATGACCCAAAAACCCAGAAAACCAGATGAAAGTATCTTTGATCCACTGATGATCAAACAAACCCTGGTATCTGCTTCAGTTATCAGTATGCTCGCCTTTGGGCTTTGGTACCATTTGCTGAACAATCTAAATTATGAAGAAAGCACAGCTCGAAATCTTATTTTATTATTGATGGTCTTACTTCAGAATTTCCATGCGCTCAATGCACGCTCAGAAACACGGTCGGCTTTCAGAATACCACTAAGTAATAATTATATCCTTATAATAGGTATTCTGGCTGCCCAGGGGATTCATATTCTTGCGATGCATATTCCTTTTATGCAGGAGTTGCTTTCTCTGGATCCGGTGTCCGGGGGAGAATGGATCAAGTTATTTTTTACCGCAGCTTTAATTCTTGTAGCTATGGAAATCTTTAAGCTCTTTCATAGGAAGCGTGGAATTAATTGAGAATGAAATAAGAAGGCTGACATTTCCAATAAATTGATGATTTTCAATAATTTAAAATATCTTCAGAAATCACTCTCCCCCAAAAGGAGGGGGGATAAAACCCTTTTTAATCTATAAATCACTGGCTTATAAGGGCTAACACTAATAATCCCGAAAAAATTTCACCTTAAAAAGGGATTGCGGACAGTGCTCTTTTCTTCTACTTTTACATATAAGAAATTACAATTACGCAGAAGCTAAACCCTTCGGCTCTCTGCAAAGAAATATCCGGAATCCTACCTCCGGAAAAATTCTGAAGGTTTTGAATATCAAAATTCAACAACCTGATCTAAATCCCCATTACACGTTTTGACTATTGAAAACGTAATTATTAATCACTAAATATTTTTATCATGAAAAATTTAATTTTTTATTCGTTGCTGGTATGCTTTATCGCAACCGCACAATCACAGGAGATTACTGAACTAGAAGAAGCAAGGGTACATATGAACCCGGTTTCTGAAAAACTTACAGGAGATGCCGATGAATATACATTCTCTGTAAAGGAGGAATACATAGGAGAGTTCATGCAAAACCCCTTAGGATTTATGAGAAGTAATTTTAATGTCCTGACCTTAATCGATCAGCTTGACGAGGATTATGATTCTTATCTGATTAGCTTCAGAACTTCCAAAGGAGCTTTAAATGCTGAGTTCGATGACGAGGGAGAGTTAGGAAGACACAAACAGTCCTTTAAGGATGTTACACTCTCCAGAAAAATTATGGCTAAGCTATACCGCGATCATAAAGGTTGGGCAGCCGTTGGGAATAAATATATAGCCCGTGGCTCCGGAGACCAGATCAAAAAAGCTTTTTATAGAATAAAGCTGGTTAACGGCAATAAAAGCCAAACCATTAAAATTGACGGGGAAGCCGAAGATGGCAGACTTGCCATAGATTAAAAAAATGTATTTCAAAAGAGAGCCTAAAAAGGCTCTCTTTTTTTTGTCCAAAAAATCCCTGATAAGGACTTTTACTTATTTAATGCTAAAACTACTTCAGATTAATTTTCTCTGTAAAGACCTTGGCGATGGCCTCTTTGCCACAGTGTACATTAAGTTTTTGATAGATATTCCGTAGATGAGACCTGGAGGTCTCAAAAGCCATATTCAATTCGCTGGCAATCCGTTTCACACTATACCCCTTGATTAGAAGTTTCAATACCTGAATTTCCCTATCGGTAAGGTTGTAAGCCTCATCATTGGATGGTTTTCTAAAAGATTCCAGCACCAGTTTGGCCACGGCGGGAGACATAGGTGCTCCCCCACTAATCAATTCTTTCACCCCTTCATAGACTTCAAAAACCCTAGTGTTTTTCAGTAAAAAACCATTAGCCCCCCGGCAAAAACATTTAAAGAGCTTTTCTTCGTCCAGAATACCGGTAAAAACCAATATAAGGGCCTCGGGTCTTGCTTCTTTTATAGAGGATATAGCATTGATCCCGCCAGGCATGGCAGTATCAAGAATCACTACATCGGGAACCTTGTTCTTAATTATTTCTTCAATTGCCACTACATCTTCATAGGTTCCCGAAACTAGATACTCCCCTTCACTTTCAAGGACTGCTTTGAGCGAGTCCCGAAGTTTCTCTTCTTTTTCAAATATTACTATTCTGTAAGACATCGTAGAAATTTTAAAATGCTACTATTCCGATAAGGATACTGATGAGGATACTTTGAGCTAAGAATTTTTTAGGTCAAAGGAAAATGGATCAAAATAAAATGGTCCGGGGAATGAAGAAACAAACGGGGGTAATTGAACATTCTTCTGAAAAGAAAGGAAGTCGCAACTATGGATTTGACCACAATAACCATTCCTGGCTTAAAGTCACTTATGGAAATTAATGGAATCCAAAAAACATATATCAGGTACCACCTTCGCATAAAACTAGCTTAATAGGTTTTTGGGGCCAAAATATTGATAGGGCCATAAAATTACTGAATTTTTGAGCCTGGTCAAAATTTTCAATATTCTGATTTTCAATTAAATATAGGTGTTTTCCTGTAATTTTATAACTAAAGTATTAAACAGAATTCCAGGTAAAATATCATTCCGTTTTTAAAAACAGAATCATTTTAATTCCTGAACGTCAAGCTTATTATCAAACTTCTTTAACCTTTATGATCTTTACGGGGCAGGCGCCGGCAGCAGCTTCAGCGGGTTCAAGAATGCTATGATCGGGAGATTTCAGGGTATGGAAACCCTTATTATCAGTAGATCGCAACAAAACCGATTTACCATCCTTCTTCGACATTTGAAACTGAGCCGGAGCGAGCTCTACGCAATAATTACAACCAATACACTTTTGGCGTTGCAGGGTGATCACTACCATCAGGCCTCTACTATTTTATAAAGTTTATCTGAAAGTCTAACCCGGAAAGGAAGTTTGATAGTACAGGAGTCTCCTTTGGTGGCTTTCTCGGCACTGGTTTCATTCACGTACAGCTCCTCCAATTCAATTTCTTTGGCTCCGGTACTAGGGCCGGTAACCAGTAACTTATCTCCTTTTTTAATATCGTAAGCCTCAATTTTAAATTCCGCGATGCCGGCCTTAGTGAAATAATGCACTCCTTTTCCAACGTACACTTTTTTCTGTGTGGCTTGAGAACCAGAGGTTTTGCTCCATTCTCCAAGCTTTTGTCCGAGATAATATCCACTCCAGAATCCACGGTTATATACCGTTGCAAGGTCTTCCATCCAGGTTTCCACTTTTTCCGAAGTAAAAGTATCTTCATACAGGGCATCAATCGCTTCCCGATAAACGCGGGTTACTGTAGCCACATATTCGGGCGCACGACCGCGGCCTTCAATTTTAAGGATCTGAATGCCGGCATCCATAACCTGGTCAAGAAAATCAAGAGTACAAAGGTCTTTGGGAGACATCATGTATTCGTTATCCATCTCGATCTCAAAACCGGTTTCCTGGTCGATAAGCGTATATTTCTTGCGGCAATTCTGTTTACAGGCCCCACGGTTGGCCGAGGAATTATCGGAATGCAGACTTAGATAGCATTTTCCTGAAACAGCCATACATAAAGCCCCATGGCCAAAGATCTCGATCTTCACCAGTTCTCCTGAAGGTCCTTTGATCTGTTCTTTTTCAATCTGTTCGGTGATCTTTTTTACCTGGCGAAGGCTCAATTCCCGGGAAAGCACCATAGTTTCAGCAAACAGGCTATAAAATTTTACCGTTTCGATATTGGTGACATTTAGCTGAGTAGAGATATGCACGGCTAAACCAATTTCTTTTGCTGAAGCGATCACCGCCTGGTCTGATGCGATAACCGCGGTGATTTTCGCCTCCTTTGCTTTATTCAAAAGTGTTTTGATAAGCGAAAGATCATGATCGTAGATGATGGTGTTCAGGGTAAGGTAAGTTCTCACATTTTTCTCCCCACACCTGCGGGTAATTTCCGGCAGATCTTCCATCGTAAAATTGATTGAAGCCCTGGCCCGCATATTAAGCTGATCTACTCCAAAATAAACTGAATCGGCGCCATTGTCAAGAGCTGCCTGCAGGGATTCAAAATTTCCCGCGGGAGCCATTAGTTCCATCTTTGTCTTCATTCAAAATCTGTTTAGTGATAACATTAAGTTCCTGATTTCAGGAAATATTCTCCCTACCAAATCGCTTCGGCTGAAAAACACTACAAAAAAAGTAAAAATCCCATTTTCCCATTGTGATTAGGGTCATGTTTTAACACATTTCTACGCCTTTCCTTTGTCTCAAAATAAAAACCATGACTGCAAGTTTAGATATTAGTGCCCTACCCGAGGGACATCCGGTAAAAATTTATTTTGAAGAAAAAGAACTCATCCAAAGATTACTGGGAGAACTTGAGGACACAGATCCCGCTGAAGAATCACAGAAATATTTCAATATTTTCAATCATTTACAAAGCATCGAACGTCGATTTGAACGTAAAGAGAATCAATTATTCCCTTTTCTGGAACAAAAGGGATGGAACGGCCCCAGCCAGGGTATGTGGTCATTTCACGACAACCTTCGGGAGCAATTCAGATTACTTCGGAAGAAGATCGCTAAGCAAGACTTTAAAAATGTTGCTGCTGATGCCAGGTTCTTAACCAGCGGAATTCATCGTTTGCTGTTGATCGAAGAGGATGTATTATTTCCAAATGCGCTGGAAATACTTTCAGAGAAAGAATGGATAGAGGTGCGCAAAGGAGAAGAAGAGATCGGTTGGATGTTGGCAGAAACCCCGGCAGCTTTTCCAAAAGAAGAGGAATATTTTCATCCGAGCCAGGATACAACAAAAAGAGAACTCACATTTAGCCTCGAGAACACCTCCCATTACGATGAAGGTTATATGACCGTAGAACAGGTCAACCTATTATTAAAAACTATGCCTTTAGACATTACTTATGTCGATGAAAACGACAAGGTGATCTTTTACAACCGTGGAGAGGAAAGGGTTTTCCCCAGAAGTGCTGGAATTATAGGAAGAGAGGTAAGATTTTGTCACCCACCTAAAAGCGTGGGTACCGTCCTACGGATCCTGGAGGAGTTTAAAAAAGGCGCCAAAAACGAGGCTTCATTCTGGATCAATTTTAAAGGCCGGCTTATTTATATTCGCTATTTCGCAGTAAGGGATACCGAGAAAATATATAGAGGAGTAATAGAAATGTCCCAGGATATAACCGATATTAAAAATATTGAAGGAGAAAACAGGCTGCTGAATTGGGATTAGAAGCTGAAGATGTTCTTGTAGTTCAAAATTCTTATCTTTAACTAAATAAGAATTCTGAAGATATCTTCAGAGAAAAAACCAATCACTATGAGAGCATTAATTTTAGCCGGACTTTTAAGTTTCGCAGGTTTGGGTGTTACGGCCCAGGAAGCAGAGATCCTGCCAAAAGAAATTCAGATCAAAACAGCGACACTGGCGGCACCAGAAGAAGACAGAGACGGAGCCATGGTTTATGGTTATGATGAAACCGGTAAAATGGTTGTTTTAAGAGAAGGAACCAACAATCTGGTTTGTCTTGCCGATGACCCTAACCGAAAAGGAATCAGCGTTTCCTGCTATTCCAAAAAACTGGATCCCTTTATGGCCAGAGGAAGAGAATTACAGGCGGAAGGAAAGGAAATGATGGAAGTAAGGGAGGCGCGCAGGCAGGAAGCAGAAGCCGGAAGCCTAAAATTACCCGATTCTCCGAGTATGACCTATATTTTAAGTGGAGAAGATGAAGATTATAACAAGGAAACCGGAGACCTGGAAAATTCGCATATGCGCTATGTTATCTATATGCCTTACGCTACAACCGAGGAAACCGGGCTGCCGGACAAGCCACATCTTCCCGGAATGCCGTGGCTTATGGATCCCGGAACTCACCGGGCTCACATTATGATCACGCCACCTAAGGACCAGTAAAAGTATTCTTCGGAGACAAACTAAAAAGCTTAAGTATAAATTTGTCATATAGAGCGGAGCCGAATGGTATTGATTTACAATACCGATAATTCCCGGCTCCGCTCGAATTGACATCGTGTAGAGCTTTTTAGAAGTTTCAATAATCAAGAGAAAATTTAAAAGGTTTCAGAACCTATTTCCTGTGCCGGTAGCGAATCGTCCGTAATTTCCAGTACCCCATTTTGTAATAGATAAAGGCTACAATTGCCGCCAGAAGATTAGAGATCGGGAAGGACCACCATATCCCCTCAAAACCAAGACCGGTGTTATTAGAAAGAACAAAGGCAGCAGGGAATCTTATCATCCACAAGGCAAAAACTGAAATCAGTAGAGATGCCTTAGTGAATCCTGCTCCGTTAAATACGCCGTTCAAAACCTGCTGCACGCCCAGCAGTCCGAAACTAGGTGCCATTATTTTAATAAACAGCGAGCCATCTCTAATCACTTCCGGATCATCGGGGACAAAAAAGGCGGTTACCGGTTCGGCAAAGGCAAAAAGAACCAAACCGACTGCCGTAAGTCCGAAAAAAGCAATTTTAGCACTGAGGTTTCCTATGAGCTCTGCTCTTTTGATCTTCCCGGCTCCAATATTCTGACCTACCAAGGTCGTGGTTGCCATAGCAAAGCCCAAAGCAGGAACCACAATAAGACTCAGGATGCGACTCCCAATACCATAAGCCGCTACTACTTCACTGCCAAAACTCGTTACCAACATGATAAGCACCGTCATTCCGGCGGCGCGGGTAGACATTTCCATGCTTGAGGGAATTCCAATCTGGAACATACGCCGGGTCCAGGTAAAATCGAATTTCATCTGGCTAAAGCTTATGCTAATCCCCTTTTTTCCACGGAAAAGAATAATTAGGCCGACAAGGGCAGATAAGCCTTGAGTCACAATACTCGCAACAGCAGCTCCCGCCACTCCATAGCCAGGGATAGGTCCATAACCGAAGATAAACAAGGGATCGAGGACCAGATTAAGAAAAACAGTTGCTAAAACCACGTACATGGGCAGTAGCACATTCCCGATTCCCCGCATAAGCGACTGGAAAACATAAAACATAAAAAGGAAGATGAAACCCCAGGAAGAAACCTGGAAATAACTAACAGAATCCTCAAGGATCTCCGGACCGGCCCCAACTAGTTTCATCAGCGGAGCTGCAGAAAAGTATCCGATAACGGCCAGAAGCACCGATATAAAAAACACCACAAAAACGGTTTGAGAAGAGCTGTAATTTACCTGTAACTGGTTTTCTGCTCCTTTGTACTGGGACACGATCACTGTTCCCGCCAGGGTTAATCCTGCTCCAAGACTTAAAATAAGAAATAAAATAGGAAAACTTATGCTCACCGCAGCCACCGCATCAGCCCCTAAACGTCCTAACCAGAAAGTATCTATAAGCTGGTAGGCAGTTTGAAGGATATTTGCCAGAATTATTGGCCAGGCCAGTCTTACCAGCGAATTGAGAATCTTACCTTCGGTAAATTTTACCTGTTTTTTCTTAGCCACGGGAATGAAAGTAGTTTAAGACTGCAAGTAAGGAAAATATGGATAAAAGAGGTTTCAGGAATCTAATGAAAAAATGATTTTAAGGGAACTTTATAAAATTGAGATAAACCAGGTCTAGTTATTTTCATGATACTTCAGATGAATAAAAAAGCCTCTTAACTTTTGAAGTGAAGAGGCTCCCTTATTCCGAAGACTTCCTTTTGGGGGGCTTCGAAAAATCAGGTTAACTAAGTTAGTGAATTTTCCTACAAAACAAAAAATGTTTTTAGGAATTTCTAAGGGCCTTAATAAGCTCTTCCTTGGTCATTTTACTCCGACCTTCAATGCCAACTTTTTTGGCCTGTTCATAAAGTTCTTCCTTGGTGCGCTCTTCATATTTATCGGCCTTTCCTCCCTTTTCACCTGATTTAGGGTCATTGGCAATTCGAGCGGCTTTCTTCTTGCTCATTCCTTCCTCGCGAAGTTCCTCATATTGCTCATCGTTCTTAATATTTGGTCCATGATCTTTAGCCATAACTTTTAATTTTAAATTTGAACTCAAGTTAAGAAAATGAAAACATCGAAAGGGTTAAAGTTTTCACAGAAATTTCTAAATATAACCTTTAAATACAGCCCATTAGCCATCAAAAAGTTTCCAAATAAATAAGTTAAAAAAAAGAGTTGTCAGAAAGAATTTCCTTATATTAATTATCAGCCATTGAATTTTAGAAGAGATGAAACCACACATGAAGGAAACGGTGAAAAGGTTAAAAGAACTTTATGTTCTGAACAAAAACCTGGAATTATTCTATATGAAAGTCCGGGAGCGGGAAAAAAGAGTTTTTCTTAAAGGTCTGCTTACTCAATTGATAAGGCAAAAACGAAGATTTAATCGTGCCATACAGAAACATTTAATGCGGTATACAAATAAAGATCCCTTTAAAGAAGAAAAACATTTAGCAGAATTTCACAAATTTCTCCCTGATTCAGGGAAGCAAAAAATAGAGGCCGTTTGTCTAACTATGGAAATGAACTCATATAAACTTTGCCAGGCGGCATTATCCCAAACTACAATTGGAGAGATTAGAGCCACTTTGCTGGAACATCGTCAACAAATGAGAGATCTTCTCGAGAATTTAAAAACCATGAATAAATATGTTATCTAGAATTCAGTTTCGGTGCCATTTAGTTTGAAAAATTCTCACGGCAATTTGAAGAAATATGGTAAAAACTACTCCTACTGCCAGATGTTGTAAGGCCGTGAAAACACCCAGGGTATAGGAATCGCTAAAACGAGAAGAACTTTCAAAGAGATTAACTGCTTTCTGGGTGAAATAGCCAAAAGTTCCAAAACCCAGTATGAGGAAAAAATAGGTGAGTTTAAAAAACAAATTATCTTTCTCTGTCCACTTATAATATATAGCAAGAAACGCCATTCCGAGCCAGCTTAACCACAGACTTAATTGGAATTGAGTGATATCTGTTTTAATTGCTCCCGAAGTTTCTGCTATGGGAAACAAAAAAAATACCCGAAATCCCCAAAAACCGGGATAAATCAGTAGACCAAAAAATATCAGGAGTAAAAGGTGTTTCTTCTTCATAAATAAGAAAATCCCGGACCAGATAGCCTCCTACGGGTCCGGGAATCTTTGATTGGTTAGATTTAAGAAGTCAAAATTATTCTTCAAAACCTACTGAGAAAAAGCAAATTTCGTAAGCATAAAAACAATAAGAACTTCTTAATTTCAAATCACTTACCTAATAAAACTAGTAATATTTTACAGTGACATCAATCAATTTAACTTTTTTAACGGTATTATGATCAAACGTTTAGAGAGAACCGTTCTTAATCGATTTATCTTTCATTTGGTCGGCCGTAGTTATTCCCGCCTGGCTCCAATCGGGGCAGGCTTCTCGACCGGTCTAAAAAAATTCATCAAAATGAAGCAAAAAAAAAGCCCTTCGTTTCCGAAGGGCTGAATAAAGGGGTGGAAGACCGGTTTTCCCGATATTCCGTCCTACCGGACTCCAATCGGGACAGGCTTCTCAACCGGTCTACGGGATTTCATCAAAATTTGGCAATAAAAAAAGCCCTTCATTTCTGAAGGGCTGAATAAAGGGGTGGAAGACCGGTTTCGAACCGGCGACCTCCGGAACCACAATCCGGCGCTCTAACCAGCTGAGCTACAACCACCATTTTAATTGCGGTTGCAAATGTAATTTATTTCTACTATTTCCCAAAGAAAAAAATCAATTTCAGGTGGAAAAAATCATATCAGATCAAAAACCGAATCCACTGCCACGTAACGTTCCACCGTAAATCCCTCAGCGTGTTCGGTATTGATCAATCGCCCAAGGTCTCTTGCTCTGTAAGTAATACTATCTAAAAAATTGGAGCTGGATATTGGGGTTTGTGGTTCTTTTGAATCTTTATCGAAGAATTGAGTCTTGTAAGCCAGCACCGATTCTACTTTCTTATCCATATACCCCGTAATATCCACAACAAGATCGGGTTCCAGGTTCTTCCATTGGATATAATGAAAAACCTGTTTAGGCCGCCATGCATCCTGAGTCTTTCCCTCATGAATGGTCTCAATCTTTCGGAGTCCGCTAAGAAAACAGGCATCACTTACCAGTTTGGCCCCTTTCCCGTGATCAATATGACGGTCTTCAACAGCATTGCAAAGCACGATCTCGGGGCGGTATTTTCTAAGGATCTTTATAATTTCCAATTGATGCGCGGTGTTGTTCTGAAAAAAACCATCGCTAAACTCCAGGTTGTGACGCATGATCACGCCCAGAATTTCGGCAGCAGCTTTTGCTTCTTTATCACGAATTTCGGCATTGCCCCTGGTCCCGAGTTCTCCACGGGTGAGATCCAGAATACCCACTTTCTTGCCGCGGTCTACTTCCTTGGCGATAGTCCCTGAACAACTTAATTCCACATCGTCGGGATGGGACCCAACAGCTAAAATATCTAACTTCATAATATAAGTTTTAAGCTCTGGTTTTCTCTAAAGCCTGTTCCAGGTCTTCCATAAGGTCTTCCTTTTCTTCTATCCCAACCGAAAACCTCAACAGGCCATCCCTGATTCCTTGTTTTTCCCTTTCTTCTTCGGAAAGAAGTCCGTGACTGGTTTTGGCCGGAGAAAGAATAGTTGATTCCACACCTGCAAGGCTCATCGAGGATTTAATCAGTTTTAATTTCTTCTGAAAAAGATCGGCATCAAGGCCTTCCTTAAGTTCAAAAGACATCATGCCTCCAAAGCCACGCATCTGTTTTTTGGCGATGTCATGATCGGGATGAGATTCCAGCCCGGGATAATATACTTCAGCGATGTCGGAATGATCTTTCAGAAATTTAGCCAGTTCCAGGGCGTTTTCATTCTGGGCCTTTACCCGAATTCCCATTGTTTTCAAACTGCGTTCGAGAAGCCAAACGGTATAGTCACTCAGACTACCACCAAAATTTTTGGCCAGTTGAAAAATGGTATCTATTTTTTCTTCAGAAGCGATCACTGTACCGGCAAGAATATCGCTATGCCCTCCCATATATTTTGTAGCCGAATGAATCACCACGTCAATCCCCATATCTATAGGATTCTGGTTAACCGGGGAGGCAAAGGTATTATCTATCATACTCACCAGGCCATGGGTTTTGGATATTTCAGCAACTGCCTTGATATCGGTAACAGTGAGCAGCGGATTGGAAGGAGTTTCAATGTAGATCACTTTGGTATTTGGTTTGATCTCCGCCTCAAAAGAAGAAGGCTTAGAATCCTCTGTGAAACTATATTCAATCCCGAATTTTTCAAACTCTTCGGTTACCAGGTTGCTGGTTCCGCCATAGAGCGTATTTTGAAAAACCACATGATCTCCTTTATGCAAAAAAGCCATGAGAGCAGTGCTAACCGCAGCCATTCCACTACCAAAGATTAGAGCTGCTTCGCCATGTTCCAAAGCAGCCATTTTTTTCGCCAAAGCCACCTGATTTGGGGTATTGAAATATCTTGGATAGCGTTTCACCTCAACATCTTCAAAAGCGTAAGAAGTTGACATGTATAAAGGAGAAATAGCCCCTTTAAATTCTTTATCTGCCAGTTCACCGCTATGGATGCAAATTGTATTTATTCCGGGATGTTTTTTTATCATTATTAATGCTTTCAAAATTCGCCCTAATGTAAAAAGAAATATTCTAAATATCCTGCGTTTTCGGGCTGTTTGCTGTTAGAAACAAACATTCACTAAAAACAGAAGTTAAATAAAGTTAAACCAATACAAGCGTTTAAGTAATGCGCGCCCGATTCTTTATCTTTAAGAAAATCAAATTTATATGAGTGTAGTAAAAGCATACGGCGCGCAGTCGAGCGATGCCGATTTAGAAGCCCTAAAAATTGAGCGCAGGGAAATTACCGCAGACGATGTGAAAATTGATATAGAATACTGCGGCGTTTGCCACAGCGATATCCACCAGGTAAGAAACGATTGGAAAAATTCTAAATATCCCGTTATACCTGGCCATGAAATTATAGGTAGAGTAACCCAGGTTGGTGAAAATGTTAAGAATTTTAAAGAAGGTGACCTTGTGGGAGTGGGCTGTATGGTCGATTCCTGCCAGGAATGTGACTCCTGCAAAGAAGACCTCGAGCAGTATTGTGAAAATGGCGCTACCCTTACCTACAATAGCAAAGACAAACATTTGGGTGGTCATACTTTCGGAGGTTATTCTGAACAGGTAGTTGTAGATAAGAAATTTGTGCTAAGGATTCCCGAAAATATTGATGCTAAGGCGGCCGCCCCATTACTTTGCGCGGGAATTACCACTTACTCTCCCTTACGCCATTGGAATGTGAAAAAAGGTGATAAAGTTGGCGTGATCGGCCTGGGCGGGCTTGGTCATATGGGGGTGAAATTTGCCCACGCCTTAGGTGCGCATGTGGTTATGATCACGACTTCTCCTTCTAAATCTGAAGACGCTAAAAAACTGGGCGCTGCTGACGTTTTGATTTCAAAGAACGAGGATGAGATGAAAAAACATGCCGGAACTTTCGATTTTCTTCTGAATACCATTCCGGTGGGTCACGATATGAATCCTTATGTTGCTTTACTGAAAAGGGACGCGACTATGGTTTTAGTAGGAGCTATTGAACCTCTTGACCCGGTTCACGGGGGCGGATTAATTGGCGGCCGTAAACGTATAGCTGGTTCAGTGATTGGTGGTATTAAAGAAACGCAGGAAATGCTGGACTTTTGTGGGGAGCATAATATCGTTTCAGATATTGAAATAATAGATATGCAAAACATAAACGAAGCCTTTGAACGTGTAGTGAATTCTGATGTAAAATATCGATTTGTAATAGATATGAAATCTTTGAAGAATTAGATTCTAATCAATATCGCATGAAGTGAAAACCGATGCAGCGATCCCGTTTGCATCGGTTTCATTTTATTAAAAACGGTCTGCAAAAAGATCGAACTGCATGTTGCTTTTATTTGTTTTCCCTGAAAAAGCAGGTTTTACCGGCTTAGTTTTTATATTTGTTTAACCGGTGTTTTCAAAAGAAAACAGACGGAAAAAACTAAGCAAAATGAAACAATTATTCATCAATATTAAGGAACTATTACAGGTAAGAGAGACATCCGTAGAAAAACTCTCCGGGAAAGAGATGAAGGGGTTGCCCGCGATTAAAAACGCCTGGTTGCTAATTGAAGATGATAAAATAGCCAACTTCGGGAAAATGGAGGATCTTCCTGAAATCGATGCTGAAGAGACCATTGATGCTGAAGGAAAGATCATTTTGCCCACCTGGTGTGACTCGCATACCCATATTGTTTACGCTGGAAACCGCGAGCAGGAATTTGTAGATCGCATAAACGGACTTAGTTATGAAGAGATTGCCAAGCGCGGGGGCGGGATTCTCAATTCGGCTAAAACCCTGCAGGAAACTCCTGAAGACGAAGTATACCGGCAATCGGCAGAACGGTTGGAAGAAGTAATGAGCCTGGGCACGGGCGCGGTGGAGATAAAATCGGGCTACGGACTAACCGAAGAAGGCGAACTCAAGATGCTTCGGGTGATCAAAAAACTAAAAGAAAATTATCCTATCACCATAAAATCTACCTTTTTGGGGGCTCACGCTCTTCCCAAGGAATATAATGGAAATACTTCTGCGTATATAGATAAAGTGATCAACGAGATCCTGCCAAAGGTTGCTGAAAATAAGCTGGCCGAATACATAGATATTTTTTGTGAGCAGGGATATTTTACAGTCGAAGACACCAAGCGTTTGCTCTCGGCGGCTAAGGAATACGGGATGAAACCCAAGATTCACGTCAATCAGTTTCACGCTATAGGCGGAATTCAGGCCGGGGTAGAACACGACGCCCTGAGTGTAGATCACCTGGAGGTGATGAGGCCTGAAGATATTGATAGCCTGAAGGGTACTAATACCATGCCCGTAGCGCTGCCCACCTGCTCCCTTTATCTGAGTATTCCATACACCCCCGCCCGGGAAATTCTGGATGCAGGATTACCCCTGGCCCTTGCCACCGATTTCAATCCGGGAAGTACACCCAGCGGAAATATGAACCTGGTGGTGTCCCTTGCCTGCATCAAAATGAAAATGACTCCGGAAGAAGCCATAAACGCAGCGACCATCAATGGGGCTTACGCGATGGAACTCAGTGAAACTCACGGGAGCATCACAAAAGATAAAAAGGCGAATTTCATATTGACCAGGGAAATTCCTTCCTATGCCTTTCTCCCCTATGCTTTTGGAACAAATTCAATCGATTCTGTGTATATTAACGGTAAAAAAATGTAGTAATGGAAGGCCTGAAACTCTATAATTTCAAAAGCATAGAAAAGCTAATTTTCCCCAGGAAAGGCGAAGAAAAATTCGGGAAAAAGCTGTCGTTTATCGAGGATCTGGATGAATTAAAGGAGCATCGGGCAAAATTTGTGCTCATAGGAATACCGGAAGATATTGGAGTACGGGCCAACCATGGGAAACCGGGGACCTCCAGAGCATGGGAAGCCACGCTGAAATCCCTGTTGAATATCCAGGCTAATGAATATACCCATCCTGAATCCCTAATCCTGTTAGGTCACATTGACTGCACTACAGAAATGCAAAAAGCTTCCAATATAGACGAAGCCGATCCTAATTATTTGCCTAAACTGGGAGATCTAATAGAAATTATAGATCAGAAAGTGAGCAGGTTAGTGGAATTTATAGTTTCTGCGGGAAAGATCCCCCTAATTATCGGGGGCGGGCACAATAATGCCTATGCTAATATTAAGGGAAGTGTAAAGGCAACTGGGAAAGCGATTAACGTACTTAATATAGATGCTCATACCGATCTAAGAAAAATGGAACACCGGCACAGCGGAAATGGTTTCAGCTTTGCGAGCAATGAAGGTTTGTTAGGAAGGTATTCCATTTTCGGGCTGGCCCATAATTATACTCCGCAGTATATTTTTGACGAGATAAGGATTTCAGAAAAAATTGAATTCAGATTAATGGAAGAACTGATAACATTTTCACCAGAAGAGCTAACCACTGCTTTTAATGACAGCCTGGAATTTGTTCGGGATGAAGCTTTCGGTTTAGAACTGGACTGTGATGTAATGAAAGATTTCCCTTCGAGCGCCCAAACTCCATCAGGTTTGAGTATAGAACAGGTAAGGCATTTTATAAGCCTGGCGGCACGAATTCCCCAGTGTAGTTACTTTCATATTTGTGAAGCTGCTCCGGATGCTGGAAATTCAGGGCAAACGGGAAAAGCCATTTCCTTTTTTATAACCGATTTTACAAATGCTGCTTATGGAAGATAATGTAAAAGAACTTATCGAGATCACTGCCCTGGTTATTGAAGTTATTGGGATTCTGGTGCTGGTATTCGGGACTTTTCTGGCTATGGGTAGATATGCTTTTAAGCTTCAGGGGGAAGATATCAGAAGCTTTCAAAAGATCAGGGAGGAGATAGGCCGATCTATCCTGCTCGGCCTGGAAATACTTATCGCCGCTGATATTATCGCCACCGTAGTTTATGACGCCCAAATGGAACAGATCCTAAAACTAGGCCTTATTATCCTGATTCGAACCTTCCTGAGCTTTACCCTGGAGATAGAAATAGAAGGGAAATTACCGTGGAAACAAGAAAAGCATCGTACTACCGGAAAAAAATAAAATTCAAGGCTTCATCCTATTCTTTTGAAAGTTTCTGGTACACGCCATTGGTCCAACCGAAGCCATCCTGGGTTGGATATTCCCCGCCTCCACTTTCTTTACTCAGGTCTTCCACATTGTATTTTTCCATCAATTTCCAGGTCTTTTGATACACGTTTTGATTCAGGTTTAACCAACGCTGCTTAACTTCAGAAGCAAGTTGCTCTTTTCCATAATTCCGGAGTCCTTCAATGCTCATGTATTGCAATGGTGCCCAGCCATTAGGTGCGTCCCATTGCTGCCCCGTATGGTGAGGCGTGCTCACTAAGCCACCCGGTCTTAAAAAAACCTGCTCCAGAGAAGAAGCAACTTTATTTGCCTGCTCTTCAGCTGGAATCTCAAAAAACAAGGGATAAACCCCTGCAAGAGAATAGATCCCTGTGGTATGCCGGGTTTTGAAATTATAGTCGAAGTAAAAACCGGCTTCTTCTTCCCAAAGATATTTCTGAATAGCTGCTTTGCGACTTTGAGCCTTTTCCCGGTATGCCCATGCCTTGTCGGGAAGCTCTTTAATTTCATAAGCCAGGGCCAGTGTTTGCTCAAGATCATAAAGTAAACTATTAAGATCTACCGGAATAATTTGCGTAGTATGAATGCTGTAAAGGTTAAAGTCACCATTTCCATTTATACTGAGCCAACGGCTGGAAAAGTCCCAACCCGATTCTGCGGCAGCCCTTAGATCCCGATAAACCTCCTGCCTGGTACGGTCTGGGTTTTTAGCAGTAGCTATTTCGGCGGTTTCCATATCCTCGCGGTAGCTTTCAGGTCTTGGGGTATCTTTATCATCCCAGAAGCGGTTCAAAATATCCCCATTCGGAAGAACGACCACTCTTTTATAGCCCCCAGCTTCCGTATTATCGCTGCCAGTCATCCAGAATTCATATTCCGTTTCCATGGCGTCCAGGTATTCTGTATAAACCGCTTCCCCTTCAATTTCAGCCAGCAATTGCACCATTAGTGAAAAAAACGGTGGTTGAGACCGGCTTAAATAGTAGGTCCGGTTTCCATTGGGAATAAAACCATAAGTCTCAATAAGCCAGGCGAAATTATCTACCATATTCCTTATGGTTGCTGTTTCTCCGTCTTCCTGCAGACCAAGCATCGTAAAATAGCTATCCCAGTAATAGACTTCACGAAATCTTCCGCCCGGAACAATGTAAGGATTAGGCAGGGGAATTAAAGTACCCGAGACCTGCTCATCGGCGGGACGTTTTAATACCTTCCAAAGTTTTTTGATATGTAAATTTATAGAAGTAGAATCGGTTACGTAATTGCTGCTGGCTTTTGGAATTTCAAAATTTTCATCCAAAAAGGCTTTCATTTCAGCGTTGGTCTCCGGTTGAACTTCAGCATATTTTTTCCGAATCTCTTCCGGGGCAGAACGCGGAACGGCATCTACAAAAGTTTTGCTATCAGAAAACAGCGAATCATTCTCCTGGACATCAAAAAACAATTTTCCGTACAGATCTTCGGGAGGCAGAATGCTTAGTTGCTTTTCTTCGCTCCTTTTTTCTTCTGTCTTTATTGCTGAAGAGCACCCGGACAATATTAGAAAGGAACACAGAAACAGAAAATTAACTGAAAGCTTTTTCATGAAATTCAATTTTTGATTAGTCAGGTTGTCGTGAAAGTAAAGAATTATTTATAATTCAGGGTTTTGGGCTTTAAGACAATCGGCGAAAACAGCTTTATTTTCTATTTTAGCCGAAAATTTCAGCATAAGAAGATGGAAATAATTTCATATCAGCCACAATACGCCAAAGATTTCAAAGAGTTGAATATAGCCTGGCTCGAAAAATATTTTTGGGTAGAACCGCACGATGAAGAAGTACTCGGTAAACCTGGAAAATATATTATTGAACCCGGTGGCAACATATTTTTTGTAAAGGATGAGGAGAAAATTATTGGCTGCGTAGCTTTAATGAAGATTGAATCCGGAATTTTTGAGTTGACCAAGATGGCCGTAATTCCCGAATATCAGGGAAAGAAAATAGGTCAAAAGTTAATGGAATATACCCTGGAATTCGCTAAGAAACAAAACTGGGATCATCTGATCATCTTTTCAAACAGAAAGCTTGAAAATGCAATTTATATCTATAAAAAATATGGATTCAGGGAAATTCCTATTGGAGAAAACAACCCCTACACCCGTGGAGATATAAAAATGAGGCTTAACCTATTGTAAAAAATTTAAAAAAGCATGTTATTCTAGTGTATGTTAATTAATTTTAAGGCAAAATAACGAAACATGAAATATTTATTCACATTACTGGCAGTTGGTATTCTTTTTACCGGTTGCAAGAATGAAGGAAATGGCAATCAAACCGAAGACGCAATGGAGGAAAATCCTTATGGCGAAGGAAAAAATGTTCTGGAAGCTGATTCGTTAGATATAGACATCCAACCGATTTCGCACGCTACGGCG
Source organism: Salegentibacter sp. (assembly GCF_041642575.1). NCBI lineage: Bacteria > Pseudomonadati > Bacteroidota > Flavobacteriia > Flavobacteriales > Flavobacteriaceae > Salegentibacter > Salegentibacter sp. Next base: position 22,261 of record NZ_JBEPWD010000034.1, read on the forward strand.
GTGGTTAATTGGGGTGATGCCACTTTCTATATCGATCCTGTAGGCGGCGCAGAAGCTTTTGAAGGAAAAGAAAAGCCAGATTTTATCCTCATTACCGATATTGACGGTGACCATATGAACGTTGAAACCTTACAGGCTTTGGATCTGGAGAATGTACATATTATTGTACCTCAGGCGGTGCATGATGAATTGCCAGGAGAAATGGACGATATTGTTAGAGCCCTTGAGAACGGTGCTACAACTCGTGTCCTTGATTTCTTTATTGAAAGCATACCTATGTATAACCTACCTGAAGATGATCCTGACTCCCGTCACCCCAAAGGGCGCGGAAATGGGTATGTAGTAGAGAAAAACGGTCAGCGCCTTTATATTGCCGGCGATACTGAAAATATTCCTGAAATGAGGGAACTGGAAAACATTGAAATCGCTTTGATCCCGATGAACATGCCATACACCATGACAGTTGAAGATGCTGCAGAAGGAGTTTTGGCTTTTGCCCCTGAAAAAGTAATTCCTTACCATTATAGAGGCGAGGATGGATATGCCGATGTGGAAAAATTTAAAGAACTGGTAAATGAAGGCAACAAAGATATTGAAGTAGAACTGCTGGAATGGTACCCTGACAGAGAGGAATAGAAAAGTTTATAAATAATAAAACCCGGTGATGAGCCGGGTTTTTTTGTGCTTTACATTTTTTGATCAATCTTAAGCTTTGAGTCTGACGGGTAATTTGTACTCTCTTATTGATTTATCAAGTTGTGAATTTACCTTTTTGTAGTTCAATCGTTTTTTAATCACGCTTTTCACATATGGATCATCACAATCTACCGATAAGACCACGATCTCATTGTCCTTGTTGAACGTAATAGTCAGGTTAACTACTTTTTCTTCCTCCTCGAGTTCTATTGGCAGATCCTCAAGAAGTTTTACTACTTCATATTTAAATGTAGAATTTGGATCGATAGGCAGTTCGGCTGCCTTCACTGCTGAACCGAATCCCAAGGCCAGCACCAGTAAAAATAACTGTAACTTTTTCATAATAATATGATTTATAAGGTTATACATTAAAAAAGACTATGGAATTTTATGAGTGTTACAGTCGGAGTCTTATTTTTTGAAAAAATTAATCCTCTCCGGCTAAGCCTTAAAAAGAAGATACAGTAAAACGGGTAGAGAATGTCGCAAAAAATTTATTAGGGTAGTATATTAAAACAACGAGAAATCTCATGTTTTAGGTTAGGAGGTTTCGAAGGAGTTTTGAGTTTAGAGCTTTGAGATTTCTCAATGGCCAGATTCCTTCTTCCGATTCAAAATTCTGGATGGCAATGACAGGATCATATCGAAATGACTCAGTTCGGGGTGAAATGAAATTCAGTAGAATATCCAATAATAACTTTTCAGCCTGCTTCAAAGAAAAAATTTTATAACGGCCAAACCCACATGATCATTGGAATACCCACCACGACAATGATTACTTCCAACGGAAGCCCCATGCGCCAATAATCGGTAAATTTGTAACCACCAGGTCCCATTACCAACGTATTAGACTGGTGACCTATGGGAGTTAAGAATGCACAAGAACCACCAACGGCTACTGCCATAAGAAAAGGATCTATTGAATAACCTAAGCCATTGGCAACTCCTACAGCAATTGGAGCCATTAATACCACCGTTGCAGCATTGTTTATGATATCTGACAGAAACATTGTAATAACGAGAATAATGGTTAGCATTGCCCAGGCAGGCATCGTTTCTCCTAATTCAAGCACCCAGGAGGCAATGAGACTTGCTCCACCACTGGTTTCCAGAGCAACTCCCACAGGTATCATAGCCCCAAGCAAGACAATCACCGGCCAGTCGACACTTGTATATACATTTTTTATGGGAAGAACTCCGCTTAATACCATTCCTACTGCAGCCATTGAGAATGCCACCTGTACCGGCAGCAATCCTGTAACCACAAGAGTTACAGATAGGATGAAAATGCCCATAGCCGAAAGGATCTTTGTTTGGTAACCAATGCGTAAACTACGCTGAGCTAAAGGTAAGCAGCCCATATATTTTATGGTATCATTAAGCACCTGCTCACGCCCCTGGAGCAGCAAAACATCTCCTGTTTGAAAGACAATCTTGTTTAATCGCCGGCGAATACGTTTTTCGCGACGGGCGATGGCAACCAAATTGATACCATACCGGCTGCGAAAATGTAAATCGGAGACTGTGCGCCCTATTAAGGGGGAATCTGCCATTACCACCGCTTCAGCAACCATGATCTTATCAGATCCTTCGGCATCTTTTAAGAATTTCTTATCCCCAACCAATTTAACCTTGGTATCTTCGATGAATGTTTTAAGATCATCCGCATCTGTTTCAAGAAGAATTATATCTTTTTCAAG
>NZ_JBEPWD010000035.1:0-24031 GCF_041642575.1 Salegentibacter sp.
ATTCCACCGGGGTCATCCTTTATGGTGCCGATGGAGATTTCAAGGCAGTGATAAACAACCTGGAAGATGCCAGATCAGCTTTACGGAGAACCAAGGCTTTTGGAGCGACATCAGTGAAAAGTTATAATCAACCGCGACGGGAACAACGCCAGCAGATAATGCAAGCCGCTAAAGAACTGGAGATGAACGTTGTACCTGAAGGTGGAAGTACATTTTTCCACAATATGAATATGATCGTAGACGGGCATACCGGGATCGAGCATAATATCCCTATAGCACCTGTCTATAAAGACATAAAAACCCTTTGGGGAAACAGCAACACCGGCTACACTCCAACCCTCATTGTGAATTACGGCGGTATTAACGGGGAGTATTATTTCTACGACAAAGATAATGTTTGGGAAAATGAGAGATTACTAAATTTCACTCCGAGACATATCGTGGATTCCCGATCAAGACATCGTGCCAAATTACCTGACGAGGAATACGAAAACGGTCCAATATTGGTTTCAGAAACGGCAAAAGAACTCACCGATATAGGCGTAAAAGTTAATCTTGGCGCTCACGGCCAACTTCAGGGACTTGGTGCTCATTGGGAGCTTTGGTTGCTTCAGATGGGTGGAATGACAAATATGGAAGCCCTTCAGGCAGCAACTATAAATGGTGCTGAATATATAGGAATGGGCAGCGAGATTGGCTCTCTGGAAGAAGGCAAACTGGCCGATTTGATCGTACTGGAAGAGAATCCACTGGAGAATATTCGCAATTCAGAATCGGTGATCTACACTATGATTAACGGTAGGTTGTATGATTCTGAAACTATGAATGAAATTGGCAACGAACCGGAAAAGCGCGAGAATTTTTACTGGGAAAATAACAAATACAACGAAGCCTTCCCATATCACGAAGGCACCCAAAGTTTTACAGCACCTGGTTGCACCTGCCAATAGTTAAATGGTAGACAGCGTATAGCTTGCAAGGCTAAAGAAGAAAAAAACTTACTATTTTTGGGGACAGGTATTTACCGACCAGGTTCAAGTCGGAAAAACTGGCTTTGACAAAATATTAAAAGTCCTGGTTCTAAACTTTTAGTTTTTGCCCCCTAAAAAACTATCTTTAATCTTGTTAAGGAACTAATAATTATGAGGAAAGTTAGATTCGGAAGGCTTTTTACCGGCAGAAAGATTGATGAGAGTATCGTCCGCGAACACCTTGCGCTGGAGCGGACGAAGCTCGCAAATGAACGCACACTCCTCTCATACACTCAGGCGGCCCTTTATTTTCTGTTGGGTGGTCTTGCGTTAATTCAGTTAAAGGAATATGAGGAGATGCATTACATCGGCTACCTGGCACTAATTTTCTCTGTGCTTTTTGTAACTGTGGGTATTTGGCGATTTATTGTACTGAGAAATAAAATGAAGGATCTATTGAAGGGAAAGATTGAGTCCTCAGCCGGAGAGGAGAATTCCCAGAAATAATTTCTAAAGGTTCCAAAATCGCAATCTAAAAAAACAGTCTACCCTACAACTTCAAAACTTAACAACGCCAATTGCAAACTTTCACGCATTACTTCCTTCACTTTATAGCCATTGGAGCAATTGCTTACTGGTACGATAAAAAGAACTGGAAGCGAAACTGGTTGATCCTGCTTGCCACAATGGCAGTGGATCTCGACCACGTTTTTGCGACACCGCTTTTTGATCCTATGCGCTGCGGAATTGGCTACCATCCCCTGCATTCAGAAATCCCGATTTTGGTATATTTCTTAGGATCCGTTTTTGTAAAACATAAAACCATCAGGTTAATATTTATCGGCCTTTTATTCCATATGATCACCGACTCCATTGACTGCCTCTGGATGTTCTCTAAATGTGAAGAGTGCTATGTGAATTCTGAAGTTTATAAGTGGTTTAATTGATATTGTAATAAGGGAAATTCAGCAATAAAAAAGCCCGGAAAACCGATTATTTAGAGTAATCATTCCCAGGCTTTTGTTTTAACCAACAATTTAAGGGTTTAAATTCTTGTTTTCTTCATCATTAAGCATTCTGGATTTTATGAGAAAACGGTAACCGGTTGGGATATCCAGGGAAAAACTGCCTCCCCTACCCTTTATAATATCTACAGTTAGATGGGTATGTTTCCAATATTCAAACTGGTCGTGGCTCATATAAAATTTAACACCACCAACTTCCCCCAATAAAATATCGTTTTCATCTATATAGAAATCTTCCTTTGGCAGTAACATTGGTGAAGACCCATCGCAACAGCCACCGCTTTGGTGAAAGATCACTTCGCCGTGCTTTTGCTTGAGTTCTTGCAGCAGTTTATCTGCTTCAGGAGTTATTTCTACTCGTTTAAATTCCATATTCTAAAAGAATCCCAGTTTATTCTTATCATAAGAAATCAACATATTTTTGCTTTGTCGGTAGTGATTTAGCATCATTAAGTGATTTTCTCTTCCGAATCCAGATTTCTTATAACCTCCAAATGGCGCGTGAGCCGGATAATCGTGATAGCAATTCACCCAAACCCTTCCGGCTTTAATTGCTCGCGGAATTTGATATAATTGGTGCGCATCCCGTGTCCAGACCCCGGCACCGAGTCCGTACATGGTATCATTTGCAATTTCAATAGCTTCGGCTTCATCTTTAAAGGTACAAACTGCCACCACGGGGCCAAAGATCTCTTCCTGGAAAACCCGCATTTTATTATGTCCTTTCAGAATAGTTGGCTGAATGTAAAATCCGTTTGCGAGATCACCATCAAGTTTTGCCGCATCACCACCGGCTAAAACCTCAGCTCCTTCATCTTTTCCTATTTTGATATATTCCAGAATTTTTTGGTGTTGATCGCTGGAAGCCTGTGCACCCATCATCGTAGATTCCTCAAATGGATTCCCCATTTTAATCGCTTTTGTGCGCTCAATTACTCTTTTGATGAATTCGTCATAAATATCTTCCTGGATTAAAATCCGTGATGGAGCGGTACACACTTCTCCCTGGTTAAATGCGAAAAGCACAGCACCTTCAATACATTTATCCAGAAAAGCATCGTCATGATCCATAATGCTATTAAAGAAAACATTGGGCGATTTCCCTCCTAACTCCATCGTAACAGGATGCAGGTTTTTTGAGGCGTATTGCATAATTAGCTGTCCCGTGGTAGTTTCTCCGGTAAAGGCAACCTTATCAACATTCGGGCTGGAAGCCAGGGGTTTTCCTGCTTCAGGACCAAATCCATGAACCACGTTAAATACTCCGGGAGGTAAGAGATCGGCTATTTTTTCGGCTAAAAATGTTGCTGAAGCCGGAGTTTGTTCCGCAGGCTTTAAAACTACACAGTTTCCGGAAGCCAAAGCCGGAGCAACTTTCCACGCCAACATTAATAAGGGAAAGTTCCACGGAATAATTTGCGCCACTACGCCAAGCGGCTCATTGATAATTAGGGAAAGTGTGTTTTCATTCAACTCTGTAGCCGAACCCTCTTCAGCCCTTATCGCTGAAGCAAAATACCTGAAATGATCTACCGCCAAAGGTACATCGGCATTCATTGTTTCCCGGATAGACTTCCCGTTATCGGCCGTCTCCATTTGAGCGAAGGTTTCCAGGTTTTCCTGGATAACATCGGCTATTTTATGTAAAATTGCCGCGCGCTCTGAAGCAGAAGTATTTCCCCATTCATGTTTGGCATTATTAGCGGCTTCAATAGCGGCCTTTACATCTTTTTCGTTAGACCGTGGGTATTTGGCTAAAAGCTTGTTATCTACGGGCGAATGATTTTCAAAATATTCTCCATCTATGGGATCCTGAAACTTCCCATTAATAAAATTGCCGTATTTCTCTTTAAATTTTGGTGCTGAATAGCTCATAGAAATATTTTTTAAAATTTACATCGGTAATATCCTTAATTTTATAATTAATTAATTGAACTTTTCTATAAATTAGTACTACATTACTATCAACTTAATACAATAATGAGAAGTTGAATGCCAATTTATCAAAATACAATCGCGGTTTAAAGCTAACTTCTACCATTGAAAACAGAACGATCTACAGTGCCGATTATGCTGAACTAAACGTTTTTGAAACCCAAAAAGTAGCAGAAAAGGTAAATCTTCAGTTTGGTTTTCCAATTATTGCGAGTATGCTTACCGGTAAAAAAATAATGCATCTCGAAGGAATGAAATCTTTTGAATTCTTTCCGGGTGAATCTGTTGTACTGCCTCCGGATAAAAAGATGTTGATTGACTTTCCGCTTGCAAATTCAAAAAATCCAACCCGCTGTCTCGCCCTGGGAATTGATCCCAATAAAGTAAAGGAAACCGTTCAGATTTTTAATGAAAATACCCGTATCGAATTTGAAAATGACAATCACAGTTTTGACGCAAGCGCCGTACATTTAGCGAATAACCATCAGGTGCAATTTGTCCTGGATCGTATTTTTAGTACTTTTATAGAAGACGGGAAAGCAAAAGATGCCCTGTTGGATCTTATGGTAAAAGAACTCATTATAAGGTTGCTTCAAACCAAAGCCAAAGTAATGCTAATAGATAATGAAACGCTTTTTGATAACAATAGGATGGCATTTATCGTGAAGTATATGCGGGAACATCTAACCGAAAATATCAATGTAGACAAACTTGCTGATAAAGCCTGTATGAGCACTTCTAATTTCTACCGAAGTTTTAAAAATACGCTAGGTGAAACCCCCATAGATTATTTAAACGGCGAGCGTATTAAATTTGCCAAAAAGCTAATTCAGAAAACAGCCTGGAAAATTTCTGATATAGCCTATAAAAGTGGCTTTAACAATACAAGTTACTTTAACCGGCAATTTAAACGCTTTGAGAAAATCACCCCGAATCAATATAGAAAGCTGGTAAATGACAATCTTACCTGATATTCTACTCCCTTTTTATTGGAATTTTTCAGGGCGGTTTTTTACGACTCAGGCACCATCCCTCCTTCAAAAAACCTAAACCCTCATGACAAAAAAGGTTTCATCTGAAAATACTTATCGAAGAATCCATTCTTTAATCCCATGAAATTCAGAGAAATAAGGAAGTTCGCACTGCAGGCAGTTCAATTTTATAATTAAATTGACAAAACGGAAATTCTGGGGTAGTTTAAATCTTTTATCTTTACAGCTTCGATTACCAAATCTAACCAGCGAGTAAAATTTTAACTTATGCATGTAGCTATTGCAGGAAATATAGGGGCCGGAAAAACCACCCTCACAAAACTATTGGCAAAACATTATAATTGGGAAGCTCATTATGAAGATGTTCTGGAAAATCCCTATCTGGAAGATTTCTATAATAAAATGGAACGCTGGTCTTTTAACTTGCAGATTTACTTTTTAAACAGCAGATTCAGACAAATTCTTCAGATTAGGGAAAGTGGTAAAAAAATTATTCAGGATCGCACCATTTATGAAGATGCTCATATTTTCGCGCCCAACCTGCACGCTATGGGCCTTATGACTAACCGTGATTTCGAGAATTACAAGTCGCTATTTGACCTAATGGAAAGTGTAGTCCAGGGGCCCGATCTTTTAATCTATCTGCGCAGCAGCATTCCTAACCTGGTTAATCAAATACACAAACGCGGCCGCGATTATGAAAATTCAATTTCTATTGATTATTTAAGTCGGCTGAATGAGCGCTACGAGGCCTGGGTGCATGATTATAACAAAGGAAACCTCCTTATAATTGATGTAGATAATATTAACTTTGTTGACCAACAGGAAGATCTTGGAAATATAATTAACCGAATCGACGGTGAATTACATGGTTTATTCTAAATACTGAATTTATGGAATCTACTAAATTAAAAAGACCTAAACACAAGGGCTCCCCGAAGCTTTTTGATAATCCCATTCTGGAGAAATTAACCCATACCCACATTTCGCTTCCCCTGATAATTTTTGGAGTGATCGCTGCGGTATTATTATATTACGGAATAGTGGAAAAAGGCTTTGAAGCGCCGGTTATGATCTTGCTTTTTGTAGCGGGCTTGTTCTTTTTCACCCTGGTGGAATATTTGATGCACAGGTATCTATATCATATTCCTGCAACCACTCCCCGAAAACAGAAAATCTCATATACTATGCACGGGGTACACCACGACTACCCAAAAGATAAATCCCGATTGGCAATGCCTCCCGTACTTAGTTTGATAATCGCCACGGTACTATTTATTATTTACCGGGCTGTGCTTGGAGATTATGTTTTTGGATTCCTGGCCGGATTTTTAATCGGTTACGCCGGATATCTTGCAGTTCATTATTCTGTGCATGCTTTTAAAGTGCCCGGCAACTTTTTAAAGGTCTTATGGCACCATCACAGCATTCATCATTACCGGGAACCTGACAGGGCTTTTGGGGTTTCTTCTCCTCTATGGGACCACATCTTTGGAACCATGCCCAGAAAGACTTCTAAGGCTCAACGAACAGCCGTTGGAGCTAGTATTGACGACTAATTTATTAATCCCGCAAAAATGCGGGATTTTTTATTTTATAAAACCATTCTTCAGGGCATGCTCTACAGCCTGTTCAGAAGATTCTACCATCAAAACCGGAGTGGTTTCAAAATTATCTATTATACTTTTTACCCGCTGCATTTGTTTCTTGTGTTTTACGCTTCTCAGGTAGATGGCAAGGATCCTGTTTGGATATTGAGCAGCAATTTCGGTATAGATCGAGGCATCGTGCTCTCCACTATCGCCAATGAGAACAAAATTCAGATCGGGATAGGTTTTAAGAATATTTGCGGCTTCTTTTTGTTTATGTGGCTTTTCGGGTTTGAGACCACGATCAAAGGGGGTTCTGAAATTACGAAGTAAAATAGGCCCTTTTGGGAACTGGTTATAATCAAGGAATAATTTAAGGTATTCGTAAAGGTTCCAGGGACTGTTGCTCAAATAAAACATAGGATTCTTATTCTTTCCTGAAACTCCTAAGTGCAGTTTTTTATAGAATTCGGGAGCGCCTTTCAGCGGAATCCTCTGGTAAGCATTGGTTAACAAAGAGTTTTTCAGCAAGCGCCACTTTAAAAAAGAAGTTACTCCCGTGTGTAAAATAGTGTCATCTATGTCGCTTATCACCCCAAATTCAGCTTCTGGATCGGGTATCAGAAATTGACCTGTAAAGGGCTCTTCCAGCAACTCAGTTTTTTTCCCCAGCGGGCCACGATAGAATAATTGATAATCCACCCAACCTTCTTCATCAGCATGTTCCGCGAGATTCTGATCCAGAACATCATCAAATAAAAAGTATCCTTCGGCATCTGTTTTGGTAGTTGCTATAATTTTATCAGGTAGAACTAACTCGACCTCGGCATCCGGAATCTCGAAAGTATCAAATTGCTTCCAGGTATTTCGAAGGGTTTTAAATAAAGAGGGGTCTTTTGCGATCTTAAGCTTATCGTTATCCAGTACCCTGCCCAGTATATAAAGATGTGAATGCGTACCATAACTGCGGTAGGGCGTAATTAGGATCCTGTCTAACATTTTATACCTGCCGGCGAGTTTCCTGATGCGTTTCTTCATTAATTTTTTGGCTTTAATCCAAGATATAAATTCTAAAGAAGCCCTTAACCGGCTTTAATTAAATTTTAGGAGTTATCGAGCCGTGCAATGGCCTTTTCCATAATTATTCCCTTCCCAAGAACTTTCTTAAAACTGTCCTTTTTTTCCTTAATGCGATCCGGCATAGTTTCAATAGTGAAATCCAGAACTTTAAGACCTTTTTTTACTTCCTTCCATTCCAGGGGTGCTGAAACAGGTGCGCCGGGTTTTGGCCTCACACAAAACGGGGCCGCCAGGGTTTGCCCTCGCCTGTTTTGAAGATAATCCAGATAGATCTTACCTTTCCTGGCCTTCACGGCTCGCTCCATACTGGTAAGCTTCGGAAGTTTTTCGTGAATATAATAACAGATGAGTTTTGTGAAATCCCGTGCCTGATCATAATCGTACTTTGCACCGAGAGGAATATAAATATGAAGTCCACTGGAACCCGAAGTTTTACAATACCCATCGATCTTTGCAAGATCAAGAACCTCTTTTGCCGCCTGGGCAACCTCAATAACCTCCTCAAAAGTATTCTTATCTGAAGGATCTATATCTATAACCGTATAATCGGGATGGTCCAGGTCATCCTTGCGGGAGTTCCAGGGATTGATCTCAATACACCCCAGATTGGCCATATAAAGCAAAGTCGCCTCATTCTGACATAATAAATATTCTATCTCCTTCTCTGCAGATTCTGAATGTATATTTATACGCTCTATCCAATCAGGCATTTGACCTTCGGTGTCTTTCTGATAAAATCCCGGCTTGGTTATTCCGTTAGGGTGCCGGTGCAGGTTTTCGGGTCTGTCTTTTAGATAAGGCAAAATTTGTTCTGAAACTTTTATATAATAATCTATCAGATCATATTTTCTGAAGCCTGCATCAGGCCAATAGATCTTTTCCAAACTTGTGAAATCCACCGAAATTCCGCCCACATCTAGGGAGGCACCCTTTTTTCCCGATTTTCCTTTTCCTTTTGGAACAGCGGTCTGCTTTTCCCGGGTGATCTCTTCAGGTTCCTTATCTGCTCTGAGTCCTTTAAAAACAGGATGCCTTAAAAATCCGTTTTTGGTCATTTCTGAATATTTTACCTCACAGATCAATTCGGGTTTCATCCAGGTAGGCTTGCGGCCTTTAAGATTTATTTTCTTCGGAAACGGGCTTGCCTTCGCTTCGTATTTTTTAAACTTTTCAAGTAGCTCTTTCTGTTCCTCATTACTGAAGCCACTCCCGCAATTTCCGATATAACTCAGTTCTCCATCTCTGAAAGTTCCCAGGATCAACGACCCGAAAACAGCTCCTTCGGAGTCGGTATACCCACAAATAATAGCTTCGCGGGTTTGCACGGCTTTTATCTTCAGCCAGCTTTCACTGCGATAGCCCGGGGAATATGTGGAATCGGCTTTTTTGGCTATCACGCCTTCCAGTCCGGAATCAATTGCTTTTTTGTAAAATGCATTTCCCATCCCCTGAATGTGGTCGCAATAAACTACAGCCTCAAGATCTTCCAATACCTCCGGGAGAAGGCTTTTTCGCTCCAGCAATGGTAAATCCAGCATAGAATGACCATTTAGATAAAGCATATCAAAAACGTAATATCTCAATTCTCCCTTAGTCTTGCTATTGTAATTTTGCAGAGCCTGAAAATCGGGCACTCCATCTTCATCCAGGATAACCACTTCTCCGTCCAGGATGGTGTCATTTTCTATATGTTCCAGGTCCTTCCTAAGCTTCGGAAATTTTTTATTAAAGGAAACTCCATTACGGGAATATAAGTTTACCTCGCCCTCCTGAATATTAGTGACTACCCGATAACCATCCCATTTTATTTCATAGATCCAATCAGGATTATTGAATATCTTTTTAGTTGCAGTAGCTAACATGGGTTTCAAAAAATCATCAGGATCTATTTTTCGGACTTTACCCGGTTTCTTATTGGTTTCTGAAGCATCTTTCTCTGCGAAAACTTCCGCGTCATAATCCAGGTCGGTAGAATAGTCGTCTTTTTTCTTTATCAATAGCCATTGATCTTCTCCCCGACTCGTTTTTACAAGCGCAAATTCCCCCCTGATTTTTTGTCCTTTGAATTTGATCTTTAAATTACCGGATTCCAGTTGTTCCGGTAAATTGTCTTCAGTCCCATCAGCAGACTGAAAAGTTCCCCTATCCCAAATTTTCATCACTCCGGCTCCGTAGTTCCCTTTGGGGATAGTACCTTCAAAATCGAGATATTTTACGGGATGGTCTTCAGTATGAATGGCAAGTCGCTTATCCTTGGGATTCATGGAAGGTCCCTTGGGCACAGCCCAGCTTTTGAGCACGCCTTCCATCTCCAGCCTCAGGTCATAATGCAACCTGGAAGCCTGATGTCTTTGGATCACAAATCTACCACGGTTCTCATCGCTGTAATCGGCTCCGGGCTCCGGGGTATCCTTAAAATTCCGTTTCTTTATGTAATCTTCAAGACCCATTACCTAGGAAGCTTTTTTCTTCTTCTTTTCAAGGCTTGCTTTAAGCTGAGCCATAAGGTCTTTTGCCGGCGTAGGCTTGCTTTCAAATTCTTCAGCTTTAAGCTTTTTCCCTGTGCTCTTGGACTCTATGATCTTCATCAATTGGTTGTTATAAACATCCTTGAATTTATCCAGTTTAAATTTTGTGCTATGCTGCTCTATAAGGGAAATAGCCATATCCACCTCTTTTTTCGTTACCTTGGTTTTAGGGAGCTTAAGGTCTCCTGTATCCCTGATCTCATCAGCAAACCTGATGACATGCAGGACCAGAGCCTTATCATAAACCCCTACAAGAGCTAAATGTTCTTTTTGCCTCATTACAAATGTCGCTACACCCAGTTTCTTGGTTTTTTTAAGTGCATCTCTCAGCAAATTATAAGATTTTCCGCCTTCTTTCTGCGGTTCCAGGAAATAAGGCTTTTTATAAAGAACTTCAGCCACCTCATCTTCCCCCACAAATTCCTCAATATCTATGGTCTTACTCTTTTTCAGGTTAGCGTTCTCAAAATCTTCTTTCTCCAGCACCACATAGGTATCATCTTTCTTAAATCCCTTCACAATATCCTTCCATTCAACCTCTTTTCCCGTTTCTTCGTTCACCCTTTTATACCTGATTCGTGCATTATCATGCTTGTCCAGCATATCCAATTCCAGACGCCGATCTTCCGATCCCGAATAAAGTTTTACAGGAATAGATACCAGTCCAAAACTTATTGAACCATTCCAAATTGACCTCATAATTAAGTGTTTAGTAACTTAAAATTAAGGGATTTATCGCCGGTCCTTAGTTGTAGCTATGTTAAAAGTCATTCTGCAGAATTCAAAACCAAGTTTAATAGAACTTCAACAAAGCTTTACCACACATTTAACTCGAAACAAGCTCCCCGGATCTTATATTTATTACTTTATTAACCATAAATAAAATAAATCATGAAAAAATTAGAAGACCTATTTGAACACCAGATCCAGGACCTTTACAGTGCCGAAAGCCAGCTAATTGAAGCTTTGCCTAAAATGGCCAAAGCAGCAAATAACGATAAACTAAAAAAAGCTTTTGAAAATCATTTGGAAGAAACCAAAGAACATAAAAAGCGATTAGAGGAAGTCAGCAAAGAGCTTGGTTTCAAACCAAACGGCGAAGAATGTAAAGCCATGAAAGGTTTAATTAAAGAAGCTGAAAGTTTCCTGAAAGAGGATGCCGAAAAAGATGTGCGGGATGCTGGCATAATAGCTGAATCGCAGCGAGTAGAACATTACGAGATCTCCGGTTACGGGACAGTCGTTCGTTATGCCAAGGAACTTGGACATGAGGAAGCAGCCAGAAAATTACAAAAAACCCTGGATGAAGAATATAAGGCTGATGAAAATTTGAATAAAATGGCCGAAAGCCGAATCAATAAAGAAGCGAAATAAGGTTCGAATTAACCGAAAAAGCCCGTTTAAAGATAGACTTTAAACGGGCTTTTTTAATAAAAGTTTTTAAAACTTTTCTGAACTTATTTTATAATAACTTCAAAAACAGCTTCTGTTTGGGAAACCTCTCCTACCTGCGGAGTTTCTTCGGGTGCATTAGGAATTTCCTCTTCGGTGTGTCCTCCCAGGATTGGAGCCATTACCAGTCCTATCAAACAGGTAAGCTTAATAAGAATGTTCATAGAAGGGCCTGAAGTATCTTTAAACGGATCACCTACCGTATCACCGGTAACTGCAGCTTTATGTGCTTCAGAGCCTTTATAGGTCATCTCACCATTGATCATTACTCCCGCTTCAAAAGATTTCTTAGCGTTATCCCAGGCGCCACCGGCATTGTTCTGGAAAATAGCCCAAAGCACACCACTTACGGTAACTCCGGCCATATAGCCTCCAAGCATTTCAGCAATAAGAAGATTATCATAACCAAACAACATTGGTAAAACTACAATCGCAATAGGGAAACCAATGGTTAAAACCCCGGGCAGCAACATTTCCTTTAGAGCTGCCTCCGTAGAAATCGCTACACATTTGTCATATTCAGGTTTTCCTGTGCCTTCCATTATTCCCGGAATCTCCTTGAACTGGCGGCGTACTTCTTCTACCATTTTCATCGCAGCTTTGCCAACCGATTTCATCGCTAAGGCTGAAAAGACCACAGGCACCATTCCTCCAATAAAAAGCATTGCAAGGACCGGAGCTTTAAAGATGTTTATCCCGTCAATTCCGGTAAAGGTTACATAAGCCGCAAAAAGGGCAAGGGATGTAAGCGCCGCAGAAGCAATCGCAAAACCTTTTCCGGTAGCAGCGGTTGTATTTCCTACAGAATCAAGAATATCGGTGCGCTCACGTACTTCAGGTGGAAGTTCGCTCATCTCAGCAATTCCTCCTGCGTTATCTGCAATAGGTCCAAAAGCATCAATAGCTAACTGCATTGCCGTGGTAGCCATCATCGCTGAGGCAGCAAGTGCAACTCCGTAAAATCCTGCAAACGCGTAAGACGCCCAGATAGCGAAAGCGAATAACAATACTGAAAGGAAAGTAGAAATCATGCCGGTAGCAAGTCCGGCGATGATGTTTGTTCCGGCTCCTGTGCTTGAATTCTGTACAATAGAAAGTACAGGTTTCTTACCAAGACCGGTATAATATTCGGTTACTGCTGAAATCACTCCTCCAACAACAATCCCTACAAGAGAAGCATAAAATACCCTGATAGCGTCTATGCTTTTATATTCAAAACCTTCAGCACCTCCAACAAAGAAGCCCATAGTTAAGGTATCTGTTGGTAACATCCAGATAACTAAGAAATAGGTAGCTACAGCAACCAAAATAATAGACACCCAGTTCCCAATATTTAATGCTTTTTGCACTTCAGCCTCCTTCGCACTGTTGCTGGTGATCTTCACCAACATAGTACCAACAATAGACATGATAATACCAACCCCGGCGATAGCCATAGGCAATAAGATAGGACCAATTCCTCCAAATCCGGAATCAACAATATTTCCGCCCATATCTTCAATGATATAATTTCCGAGTACCATAGCTGCAAGAACTGTAGCTACATAACTTCCGAAGAGATCGGCACCCATTCCGGCAACATCCCCCACATTATCACCTACGTTATCGGCAATGGTTGCCGGGTTACGCGGATCGTCCTCGGGAATTCCGGCTTCAACTTTTCCAACCAGGTCGGCACCAACATCGGCTGCTTTGGTATAGATTCCTCCGCCTACACGAGCAAAAAGAGCAATAGATTCAGCACCTAAAGAGAATCCTGCCAGGGTTTCCAATACGATGGTCATTTGATTGGTATCAGTCCATTCGCCACCCATAAAATAATGGAAGAAAATAATAAAGAAAGTCGTTAAACCAAGTACCGCAAGTCCTGCGACACCCAGTCCCATAACTGTTCCGCCGCCAAAAGATACTTTGAGGGCTTTAGGCAAACTCGTTCTCGCTGCCTGAGTTGTGCGAACATTGGTTTTGGTGGCAATCTTCATCCCCATATTTCCGGCAAGGGCAGAAAAAAAGGCCCCGAAGATAAAGGCCACTATAATTAGATAATGTGTGGTGGGTACCACATATGCAACCGCCGCCAAAGCAATACTGGCACCAACTACAAATATGCTTAGTAATTTATATTCTGCGTTTAAAAAAGCGAGGGCTCCCTCATAGATATGCGATGAAATTTCTTTCATCTTGCCGTCCCCGGCATCCTGTTTCAAAACCCAGGATCTTTTAATGCCCATATAAATGAGCCCTATTATTGCCAATATTGCAGGCATATAAATCATCATTGATTCCATATTAATTTGTTAAGTTTTAGTTAATACGGCTAAAGTAGTAAATTGAGTATAATTAAAAAAGCAATAACTTTTTAAGGCTATTGCTTTTTAATATTCAATGATGATGGTCAGTTTTTGCTATATTCCGAAGCGGTCTTTATCTCCATCATATTCCTCGAAACGCTTAATGCATTGTTTGATGATTTCACGTGCTTCCCCGGCATCTCCCCATCCATCTACATCTACTTTTTTCTTTTCAAGATCTTTATAAACCTTGAAGAAATGCTCGATCTCCATAATAAGATGGCCATTTAAATCTTTTAGATCGTTCATCCTGTTCCAGATAGGATCTGAAACCGGTACGCATATTATTTTTTCATCCGGACCCTTTTCATCGGCCATATGAAAAACACCAATTGGTTTCACCTCCATCACTATTCCGGGAAATGTGGGTTCTGCAACCAGCACCAAAACATCCAGGGGATCATCATCTAAGGCAAGGGTATTGGGTATGAAACCATAATCAGCAGGATACATCATAGAAGAAAAGATCATCCTGTCGTATCGAACGCGTTTCATTTTAAAATCGTACTCATATTTGTTTCGGCTCCCTTTCGGGATCTCTATCATTACATCAAAAGTCTCAGACATTTTTACTTTTATTTTCTTATTTAAGGGCGGCAAATATAGGTAATTTTCAACTTAATTGCTCCCAATTAAAACTGAAAACCTATGAACGCGGTGAATACAAATCTTTCAAAATAGAAATAATTAATTCCCAATTGGTTTTTCAACAAAAAAGCTTCACCATAATATGATGAAGCCTTCTATAATAAAGAATTTCTTCTTCTTAGTCTTTATACATTACCTTTTTAACCGCTTTTATCACATCGTCGCTGTTAGGCAACCATTCTTTTAAAAGTACCGGGGAATAAGGAGCCGGAGTGTCGGCTGTATTGATCTTTACGATAGGTGCATCAAGGAAATCAAAAGCTTTTTCCTGAACCTGGTAAGTGATCTCGGTTGCTATATTACCAAATGGCCAGGACTCTTCCAGAATTACCAAACGATTGGTTTTCTTAACCGATTCGAGAATGGTATCGTGATCCATTGGACGTATTGTTCTTAGATCGATAATTTCACAGGAAATATCTTCTTTTTCAAGCTCATCAGCAGCTTTGTAGGCCTCTTTGATGATCTTTCCGAAAGAAACGATAGTAACATCATTTCCTTCGCGTTTGATTTCTGCTTTTCCAATCTCAATGACGTATTCCTCTTCAGGCACCTCTCCTTTATCACCGTACATCTGCTCACTTTCCATAAAAATAACCGGATCGTCATCTCTAATGGCAGCCTTTAGCAATCCTTTTGCATCATACGGATTTGAAGGTACAATCACCTTTAAACCCGGAGTATTGGCAAACCAGCTTTCGAAAGCCTGAGAGTGCGTTGCTCCTAATTGCCCTGCTGAACCTGTTGGCCCGCGAAAAACAATAGGAACATTGAACTGCCCACCGCTCATCTGGCGCATTTTGGCTGCATTATTTATGATCTGGTCTATACCTACCAGGGAGAAATTGAAAGTCATGAATTCAACAATAGGCCTGTTGCCGTTCATGGCCGAACCTACCGCTATCCCGGAAAAACCAAGTTCAGCGATTGGAGTATCTATTACGCGTTCAGGACCAAACTCATCCAACATACCTTTAGAAGCCTTATAAGCTCCGTTATATTCGGCAACTTCCTCCCCCATCAGGTAAACGCTCTCATCTCTGCGCATTTCTTCGCTCATCGCTTCGGCAACTGCTTCCCTAAATTGAATTGTCTTCATTATATTGTATCGTATTAATTGTAAAACTTAGCGGAAACAAAAATAGTAATTAGCTAATGTTTATACCATATTAAGTCCACAAATTTTTGGGTCCTCTTGATTTCAGGCTTTTCCCATCTACTCTTCAAATACAAAATGACAACAAAAACATCTCTTTGAATCGAAAAATACAGTTATTACCTTAATTTATTAACGAATGTTTATAATTCTGAAAACAAATCAACCTCAAATTTGTTATGCGCGCATAGCTTTTTTTGATTTTATTTATGTAACTTCGTAAACGAAAACGTTTTAATTTAAACATCTTTTTATATGAAAATATTAGTATGTATCAGCCACGTACCTGATACTACCTCAAAAATCAATTTTACCGACGGGGATTCGAAGTTCGATACCGCCGGAGTACAGTTTGTGATAAACCCTAACGATGAGTTTGGTTTAACCCGTGCCATGTGGTTTAAAGAAAAACAAGGTGCTACCGTAGATGTCGTGAATGTTGGAGGCGCAGAAACCGAACCAACCTTGAGAAAAGCCCTTGCTATTGGAGCTGATACCGCTATACGAGTGGATGCCACTCCTACCGATGGCTTTTTTGTTGCCAAACAATTGGCTAAAGTTGCCAAAGAAGGAAATTACGACTTGATTATCGCAGGCCGCGAATCTATAGATTATAATGGAGGAATGGTTCCTGGAATGCTGGCTGGATTATTAGATGCGAATTTTGTAAATACTTGTATTAAGCTGGAAGTTGAAGGTGATACCGCCACTGCCATCCGTGAAATAGACGGTGGGAAGGAAACCCTAACCGCAAAACTTCCACTGGTTATTGGAGGACAAAAAGGTCTGGTTGAAGAAAAAGACCTGAAGATCCCCAATATGCGTGGAATTATGCAAGCGCGTAAAAAACCGCTTAATGTGGTTCAGGCCGAAGATGCTTCAGCTCAAACCGAAACCAGGAAATTCGAAAAACCTGCTCCAAAAGGAGAGGTGAAACTTGTAGATCCTGATAATCTTGATGAGCTTATCGATCTGCTTCACAACGAGGCTAAAGCGATTTAAAGATATCAACAAGTGCACTCATATTTTTAAACCTGTGAGGCAATTATAATAAATAAGATTTCTGCTCCCGATGACCATCAGGACGGAAATGACTAAAAAATAAAAATATATGTCAGTTTTAGTATATACAGAATCCGAAGAAGGAAAATTCAAAAAGGCTGCTTTAGAGGTGGCCTCTTATGCCCGGGAAGTGGCCTCTAAGAATGGTGGTAGTGTAACCGCTGTAACCTTTAATGCCGAAGATACTTCTGAACTGGGCCAATACGGTGTTGATAAAGTATTAAACATCAAAAATGATAAACTAAGTAAGTTTAACGCTGAAGCTTACGCAGATGCCCTGAAACAAGCCGCTGAAAAAGAAGGCAGCAAAGTTGTTGTAATCAGCCAAAGTGCTAACAGTAAATATATAGCTCCATTATTGGCAATTCAGCTTAATGCAGGCTACGCTCCAAACGTAGTTGCACTCCCCGAAAGCACCGACCCTTTTACCGTAAAAAGAAGCGTGTTCACCAATAAAGCTTTCAATCTGCTTCAGATCAATACCGATGTTAAGATCGTAGGAGTGTCTCAAAATGCTTTCGGATTAAAAGAAAATCAGGCTGATGCCACTGTTGAGGAATTCAGCCCGAATCTATCAGAAGAAGATTTCAGTGTAAATGTAGAATCTGTTGACAAAGCGACCGATAAGGTTACTATCGCCGATGCCGAAATTATCGTTTCCGGTGGACGCGGATTGAAAGGTCCTGAAAACTGGGGAATGATAGAAGAAATGGCTGAAATACTTGGAGCAGCAACTGCTTGTTCTAAACCGGTTAGCGACATGGGTTGGAGACCTCACAGCGAACACGTAGGCCAAACCGGTAAGCCGGTGGCCTCTAATTTATATATTGCTATTGGAATTTCCGGAGCTATCCAGCACCTTGCCGGAGTGAATTCTGCAAAAACCAAAGTGGTCATCAACAACGATCCCGAAGCTCCTTTCTTTAAGGCAGCAGACTACGGTGTAGTTGGTGATGCTTTTGAAATAGTGCCAAAGCTAAACGAAAAATTGAAGGAATTTAAAGAGAAAAACGCATAATTTTCATAACTTGTGCCCCTTAAAAGGGCTGTCTAAATCTGGTGCAAAGTCCTTATTTAGTCAGCCTTTTTTAATTTTTGGAATATGAGTTTAGTGCGCCTTAATATAAAAGGAATCTCTTATAGTCAAACCCAGAATGGGGCATATGCCTTAATTCTAAGCGAAGTAGATGGGGAACGAAAACTCCCAATCGTCATTGGCGCTTTTGAGGCCCAGTCTATCGCAATCGCGTTGGAAAAGGAAATAAAACCTCCCCGCCCCCTCACCCACGATCTTTTCAAAAATTTTTCCGACAGGTTTGATATAACCGTCAAGCAGGTGATCATTCATAAATTGGTTGATGGCGTATTCTATTCAAGTCTTATCTGTGAACGTGATAAAATAGAAGAAATAATTGATGCCCGAACCAGTGATGCCATTGCTCTGGCTCTAAGATTTGATGCCCCGATATTCACTTATAAGAATATTCTGGAGAAAGCAGGTATCTATCTCAAAGGAGATGAAAGCAGCACCAAAAAGGAACAAAAGCAGGAAGAGATAATTTCTGAAGAGGTACTTCCCGACGACATAAGTATGAAATCAGATTCCACCGACTATAAAAAGCTATCCCTGGACGAATTAAAATCCCTCCTTTCGCAAGCCGTAAATAACGAAGATTACGAAAAAGCAGCCCGAATAAGAGACGAAATCTCCAAAAGAAAATAACTCCCCCATTTTTATGAACAAGACCTGGTTTTGTCTGTTTTTGATGATCTTCGGAATAAGTACAGCCTTTTCCCAAAGCATTTCAAAAACCTGGCAACTGCAATCTGAAGTTGATGCCACCCAACAATCGCTGTTTTCCCAGAATACCCTATTTGATTTAGATGAAGGCCGGTTTGAGATAAGCGACAAGACTTCAGAAGAAAAGCTTGTAGAAGGAGATTATATCTACCAGAACAATTTGCTGATTATTTTCGCTAACAAACCGAAAGACAGCATAATAAATTACCGAATTACTTCGCTTACAGACACCTCGATGGTGCTCTCCGATAGTCAAACTGATTTTGTTTTTACTGAAACCCTAAAAAGCACCGCAGAGGTTATCCCTCCCGAAGCGGCCAAAGAAATCGTCCCGAACCAGGGAATAAGCCTGGAAAGTGTTATTCGTGGCGCCATTGGAATGCTGGCCTTGTTAGTAATAGCGTTTTTATTTAGCGCCAGAAGAAAGGCTATCAAATGGAAAACTGTAGGGATGGGACTTGCTGCCCAACTACTACTAGCTTTTGGGGTTTTACAGGTTCCCTTTATTCAAAGCATTTTTGAATTTGTAGGAAATATTTTCGTGCTCATCCTTGATTTTACAGCTGCAGGGAGTGAATTCCTGCTCGGCGGAATGATGGATGTTGATAGTTTCGGTTTTATCTTCCTTTTTCAGGTTTTGCCAACCATTATTTTCTTTTCCGCCCTGACTTCGGTGCTGTTTTACCTTGGGGTAATACAGATTGTAGTGAAGGGGTTGGCCTGGGTGCTTACAAAACTTATGGGTATCTCTGGAGCAGAAAGTCTGAGTGTTGCCGGAAACATTTTCCTGGGACAAACCGAAGCTCCTTTGATGATAAAAGCTTACCTGGAGCGCATGACCCGCTCTGAAATTTTGCTGGTAATGGTTGGTGGAATGGCCACAGTAGCCGGAGGTGTGCTCGCCGCTTACATAGGTTTTCTTGGAGGTGATGACCCCGTCTTAAGACTTCAGTTTGCCAAACACCTGCTCGCTGCATCGGTGATGGCCGCGCCGGGAGCTATAGTGGTTTCAAAAATTCTATATCCGCAGCTGGAACCCATAAATGAAAATGTAGAGGTTTCTTCAGACAAAATAGGCTCCAATATTCTGGATGCCATTGCCAACGGAACCACCGAGGGCCTAAAACTCGCAGCGAATGTAGGTGCTATGCTACTGGTTTTTATCGCCTTTATAGCAATGATAAATTATGTGCTAAACTATACCGGAAATCTAACCGGACTGAACGCAATTTTAGCAGAAAATACTCCTTACAGAGGCTTTTCTCTGGAATCCATCTTAGGGATAATATTCGCCCCGCTTATGTGGATTATTGGAGTAGCAAAAGAAGATATGATGCTAATGGGTCAGTTGCTCGGAATTAAACTTGCCGCAAGTGAATTTGTGGGTTATGTACAACTCGCAGAACTAAAAAACCCGGCGAATGCCCTTAGCCTTACCTACGAGAAATCGGTGATCATGGCTACTTATATGCTTTGTGGTTTCGCTAATTTCGCTTCTATCGGAATCCAGATTGGAGGGATTGGTTCTTTAGCTCCGGGACAGCGAAAAACCCTTTCAGAATTTGGAATGAAAGCCTTGATTGGTGGAACTCTGGCTTCCCTGCTTTCAGCAACTATCGCGGGAATGATCTTAGGTTAACAACCTGGGGATAAATTAGTGCCGAAGAAAAGCTGAAAATAAATGTGGTTTGCTATTTTAGCTGAAGTATTCTTTTCACTTCAGAAACAGCAACATGAAACAATATCACGATCTCCTGAATCATATCCTGGAAAACGGCACCGACAAAGGCGACCGCACAGGAACCGGCACCCGAAGCGTCTTTGGTCATCAACTACGCTTTGACCTTAGCGAAGGTTTTCCGATGGTAACCACCAAAAAACTTCACCTCAAATCAATTATATACGAACTGCTTTGGTTCTTAAAAGGTGACACCAATGTGAAATACCTACAGGAAAACGGAGTGCGCATCTGGAATGAATGGGCCGACGAGAATGGTGATCTTGGTCCGGTCTACGGCCATCAATGGAGAAACTGGAACAGTGAAGACATAGACCAGATAAAAGAGATCGTTGAGACCCTGAAGAAAAACCCGAATAGTCGCAGAATGTTGGTTTCAGCCTGGAACCCTTCGGTTATGCCTGACACTTCAAAATCTTTTTCAGAAAATGTAGCCAATGGCAAGGCTGCCCTTCCTCCCTGCCACGCCTTCTTTCAGTTTTATGTGGCCGATGGAAAATTATCGCTCCAGCTCTACCAACGCAGCGCCGATGTCTTTCTGGGAGTACCCTTTAACATCGCTTCCTATGCCTTGTTTACTCTAATGATGGCACAGGTTTGCGGGTATGAGCCGGGAGATTTCATCCATACTTTTGGCGATGTTCATATCTACCAGAACCACATGGAACAGGTGAAATTGCAGCTTAGCAGAGACCCTCGCCCGCTCCCACAAATGAAACTCAATAAGAAAGTCACCGATATTTTTGGATTTGATTACGAAGATTTTATCTTAGAAAATTATAATCCGCATCCGGGAATTAAAGCCCCGGTAGCAGTTTAATGTTTAATTAAAATTATACCTACAATGAGAAGTTTATTTGTTATCGCTTTATTTTTTGCAACCGGTTTTGGCTTTGCCCAGGATACCTCAGTAGAAGGTAATAAGGTAACTTCAAAACAAACAGCCCCTGTATGGCCGGGATGTGAAGAAGAAGCAGACAAAAAGGCCTGTTTTAATGAGAAATTAATGGCTCACGTAAAAGAAAACTATGAATATCCCAAGAATGATGAAGGGGAATATTTACGTGGAAAGGTTACCATTAAAATGGAGGTTAACGAAGAAGGAAATGTAGTGGTGAAATCTGTTGATGGTGCAGAGCCAAAAGTGAATGCCGCTGCAACTAAAATGATTGAAAAAATGCCTAAAATGCAACCTGGAAGCAGAGATGG
Organism: Salegentibacter sp.; assembly: GCF_041642575.1. Taxonomy (NCBI): domain Bacteria; kingdom Pseudomonadati; phylum Bacteroidota; class Flavobacteriia; order Flavobacteriales; family Flavobacteriaceae; genus Salegentibacter; species Salegentibacter sp. The sequence goes on from NZ_JBEPWD010000035.1 coordinate 21,538, forward strand.
CAAACCATCAGCTGTTAGCTACACCATACCCCTTACTCTATAAAAAAACTGCACAAGATATATTGCAATTTTATTTCTGATGCCTTGTGTTCTTCAGCAAAATTGAAAGAACAAGGCATCAGTTACAATTGTACCTCCCATTCCTCTTAAACTGTGGATCTTGATCCTGAAATAACATCACTTTAACTTGCCATTAACTCCTGATTATTCCCATCTTATTTAAAATTCATTAAATTTGAGAAGTAGCCTAAAGCTTTTTTTCAATTTTATGCAATCTCAACAGGAATTAATCACCTTTTTTAACGAAACCCGGGCCAGGTCAGAACTGATATGTTCCTTTTTGGAAACCGAAGATTATGTGGTACAACCCCTCGAATATGTTTCGCCACCAAAGTGGCATCTGGGTCACACTACCTGGTTCTTTGAGGAATTCGTACTCATACCACATAAATCCGGTTATAAACTATTCGATGAGAACTCGGCTTTTGTCTTTAATTCCTATTACGAAAGCGTGGGGGAAAAGGTGATTCGCACCAACCGCGGAAACCTGTCCAGACCAACAGTTGCCTGGGTTTATGATTACCGCACCTATGTTTCAAAAGCCCTGCAGGAGTTCCTGAAATCTGAAGAGCTTTCCGAAGAGAAGCTGGAACTCATAGAAATTGGCTGTCATCACGAAAAACAACACCAGGAACTGCTGTACACCGATATAAAATACATCCTGGGAAACAATCCGCTTTTTCCTAAATACAACGATCAATTCAAAGAAAATCAAATTCAGGACTTTAAAGCGGAGTGGATCAAATTATCTGAAGGACTGTACGAAATAGGCCATAAGTCCGACCATTTTTGTTATGACAACGAATTAGGTCAACATAAGGTATTTTTGGATGATTTCGTGATCTCCAGCAAACTCGTTACCAATGCCGAATATCTGGAATTTATGGAATCCGGTGGCTATGAGGATGTTTTGCTTTGGCACGCCGAAGCCTGGGATTGGATAAACACAAACAATATCATTGCTCCTTTATACTGGCATAAAATAGAAGGTGAATGGCATAGTTACGGCTTAAACGGGTTACACCCTGTAATCCTTGAAGCCCCTGTAACTCATATCTCCTATTATGAGGCCTTTGCCTATGCCCAGTGGAGAGGCCTGCGTCTTCCCACAGAATTCGAATGGGAAGCGGCAAACGAATATTTTAAATGGGGAAGCCGCTGGGAATGGACCGAAAGTGCTTATTCACCATATCCCGGTTATACAAAAGCTCCGGGCGCTCTTGGCGAATACAACGGAAAGTTTATGGTTAACCAAAAGGTATTAAGAGGCAGTTCGGTAGCCACTTCCAAAAATCACACCCGCCCCACCTATCGAAACTTTTTCCATCCACATCTAAGGTGGCAATTTACCGGCTTAAGATTAGCAAAATAACCACGTAAGAAAATATGAAATCCATACCAACCACCGGCTTTAAGACCGCATTTGAAGAAGATGTTTACAAAGGTCTTACCAGCCATCCAAAATATTTGCTCTCCAAGTATATCTATGACGAAAAAGGCGACAAGCTTTTTCAGCAGATAATGGATATGCCCGAGTATTACCTAACCAATTGCGAACTGGGCATTCTTCAGGAATATACCGCCCCCATAGCCGATTCTTTTAATGCGGATGGCGGTTTCGACCTTATCGAACTCGGTGCGGGCGACGGGAAGAAAACAAAAGTACTTTTGAAGCATTTAAATGAGCAAAATTACGGGTTCACTTATCTCCCTATAGATATCAGCGAGCACGTTTTGAAGGAGTTGGAGGCTTCTGTAAGGGAAAATATGCCCGGAATAGATATTAGACCACAGCAGGGAACTTATTTCAAGACACTGGAAAACCTGGCCGATTTCAGCAAGCGGAAAAAAGTTATTCTGGTACTGGGCTCCAATATCGGCAACCTGTTGCACGAAAATGCGATTGAGTTTCTTCGGAATATTCAGGAGGCGATGGCGCCTGAAGATATGTTATTTATGGGGTTCGATCAGAAGAAAAATCCGCAGAAGATCCTCGATGCCTATAACGATCCGCACGGGATTACCGAGGCCTTCAATAAAAACCTTCTGGTCAGAATTAATTATGAATTAGGCGGGAATTTCAATCCGGATACCTTTAAACACTGGGAAACTTACGACCCCGAAACCGGAACGGCAAAAAGTTTCCTTGTAAGCAAGGTGGATCAGGAAGTTTTCATTGAAGCCTTTAATTTGAAAGTCCATTTTGATGCCTGGGAAAGCATCCATACCGAAATTTCTCAGAAATATGACGAAAAAGTTGTGCAATGGCTGGCCGGGGAAGCTGGTTTAAAGATCGAGACCCGCTTTGCAGATTCCGAGGATTGTTATCGAAACTATATTTTCAGAAAAATATAAACTTAGCTCGCATACTTTTTAAGTTGTTTTACGAGAAAATCAATTTCCTTTTCGGTATTGAAATAGTGAAAGCTAATCC
>NZ_JBEPWD010000036.1:0-23409 GCF_041642575.1 Salegentibacter sp.
ATTTTACTTTACGGAACTGAAGAGCAACGGAAGAAATATGTTCCGAAATTATCTACAGGAGAATGGTTTGGCGCTTATTGTCTTACCGAGCCGGGAGCAGGAAGTGATGCCAATTCGGGTAAAACAAAAGCCGAGCTTACCGAAGACGGAAAACACTATAAAATAAACGGCCAAAAAATGTGGATCTCGAATGCGGGATTTGCCAGTCTTTTTATTGTATTTGCTCGCATAGAAGACGATAAATACATCACCGGATTTATTGTTGAATACGATAAAGATAACCCTAACGGAATCACTTTTGGTGAGGAAGAAAAGAAATTGGGAATTCACGCCTCCTCTACCCGACAGGTTTTCTTTAACGACACACTTGTGCCGGTAGAAAATATGCTGTCAGAAAGAGGTAACGGTTTTAAAATCGCAATGAATGCCTTGAATGTAGGAAGAATTAAGCTTGCCGCAGCTTCTTTGGAAGCCCAGCGTAGAGTAACCGATGTTGCAATTAAATATGCCAACGACAGGGTTCAGTTTAAAACCCCTATTTCTCAATTTGGTGCTATAAAATCAAAACTGGCTGAAATGGCTACTTCAACATGGGTTGGTGAAGCTGCCAGTTATCGTGCCGCAAAAAATATTGAAGACAGAATTAATCTGCGTATAGAAAATGGCGAATCTCATGCAGATGCTGAACTTAAAACTTTTGAAGAATATGCCATAGAATGCTCAATTCTAAAGGTGGCCTGTTCTGAGGATGTACAGAATTGCAGCGATGAAGGTATCCAGGTTCTTGGTGGAATGGGCTTTTCGGCTGATACCCCAATGGAATCGGCCTGGAGAGATGCCAGGATTGCCAGGATCTATGAAGGAACCAATGAGATCAACCGAATGCTCGCTGTTGGAATGCTAATTAAAAAAGCGATGAAAGGTCACGTAGATCTTTTAGGACCTGCGCAAGCGGTTGGGGATGAACTTACCGGAATTCCTTCTATGGATAAACCAGATTTCAATGAATTATTCGCTGAGGAAAAAGATATGATCAAAAAACTTAAAAAAGTTTTCTTGATGGTAGCCGGAAGCGCAGTTCAAAAATTTGGGCCAGACTTAGAACAACACCAGCAATTGCTTATGGCTGCCTCTGATATTCTTATCGAAACTTATATGGCAGAATCAGGGATTCTTAGAGCTGAGAAGAATGCTAAGCGATTTGGAGAAGATCAACAAAAAGAACAGATCGCAATGGCTAAACTTTACCTGTACCATGCAGTGGATACTGTTGCCCAGAAAGCCAAAGAAGGAATCGCTTCTTTCGCCGAAGGAGATGAACAGCGCATGATGTTAATGGGTCTTAAACGTTTTACGAAGTATGAGAACATGCCAAATATTGTAGAGCTCAGGAATTTGATCGCTGAGAAACTTACTTCAGAAAACAAATACGTTTTCTAAGATTGTTCATTATTTGAATTTTAAAAGCCATTCTAATTGAATTTTATTAGAATGGCTTTTTTTATAGTCTAATTTGAAAACGTTTCTGAACTATTAAAAATCGCTCATCCAGGTTTCTTCTGCACTTATTCCTTTGCTGAAATTTGCCGCAGTTTCAATAAGGGCCAGATGAGAATAGGCTTGAGGAAAATTACCTAGCAATCTTTTTGTCTTAAAATCTATATCCTCACTAAAAAGCCCCAGGTGATTACTGTAACTAAGCAATTGATCAAATAGTTTTTTCGACTTTTCCCTCTGGCCAATTTTAAACAAACTGTCTATTAGCCAGAAAGTACAAATTGTAAAAGAGGAAGATGGTTCCCCAAAATCATCTCTATTCTTGTATCGGTACATCAAACCGTCTTTACAAAGCTCCCTTTCGGTCGCTTCAACTGTTTTAATAAAACGGGGATCTTTTGCTTCAATAAAACCATAGGATTCCATCAATAAGGTAGAAGCATCCAGATCTTTGGATCCATACGACTGGGTGTAGGCCTGAACCTCTTCATTCCAGCCATTATTATAGATATCGGTGTAAATTTCTGCCCTAAGGCTTTTCCATCGGGTATCGTTAATTCCCATCCGCAGAACTTCGCCTATTTTTATCGCCCTGTCTACAGCAACCCAACAAAGCAGTTTTGAAAATACAAAGTGCCGATCCTCAGTACGCAGCTCCCAAATTCCTTTATCCGGTTGTTGCCAGTGTTCTTCAACAATTTGTACTATTCCGCGAACTATAGTCCAGAGTTCTTCGGAATTCTCCAGGGAAGTTTCAAACTGAAGAAATTGCTGATAGATTACCTCCATCAGAATTCCGTAGATATCATTTTGTTTCTGAATATAAGCTGCATTTCCCGTACGAACCGGTTTAGACCCCTTATATCCATCCAAATGGTCAAGTATATGTTCCGTAAGTTCTTTCTCGCCGTTTATACCGTACATAATCTGGATCTTTTCATCCTTATTAGGTATGATATCAATAATGAACTGAAGAAATTCCTGAGCCGACTCCATATGTCCTAACCCTGCCATAACTTTAATCACCATAGAAGAATCCCGAATCCAGCAAAAACGGTAATCCCAGTTTCGTTCCTCCCCTATTGTTTCAGGCAGTGAAGTTGTAGCTGCAGCCAGAACGGCACCTGATTTTTTATAGGTCAATGCCTTTAACACCAATGCGCTACGCATAATTTCTTCAGAATAATGCGTGTACCTTGTACTTTTAGAGCTCCAGTTCATCCAATACGTTTTGGTGCGCTGAAATTTAAGGTAAGCCCGGTCCAGATTTTGCGGGATAAGTTTTTCATGATAACCTACCAGGCAATAAGCATTCTGAGTTAACGTAAGGGTATTTTGATCTTCAATATCTTTAAGCTCAAAACTGGAATAGAAAAATAATGAATCATACTTTCCTTCCTTGGTATAACTTTTTAGATAGCTCCCTTTATTTTCGGTATAAGTTTTTTCACGGGCAAAATCCAGTTTAGGATCGTATTTAATCCTGAGTTCAGGTTTTCCCTTCAATACCCGAAAGAACCTGATAATATCAGGTGGGGCGTAATAGGAGCCGTCTTCCCTTGGGTACCGTGGCATAAAATCTATGAGCTGAAAGGCGTCAGTACCATTATCAAAAACGGTACTTAGAATATTGGTTTCCCAAAGATATTCCTGCTCTATTTTATAATCTTCAGAAACAAGAATTTCAAAACTTCCTCCTTTCTTTTCATCTAATAGTTTGGCAAATACCCCGGCTGAATCAAAATTAGGTAGACAAGACCATTCGATAGCACCGTTTTTTGAAACCAGAGTCGCACTTTTACAATTTCCAATAATGCCGTAATCTAAATTATCCATATAGTCTTAAAGTTCTTTTAAAAGGATGGTTGTGTGCTTTGATTTTCGGAAATTTAATAAAAAACAACTTCGCAACAACAGCATTCACATATAATTATGAGTAAAACCATCATCATATCTAACCGATTACCTCTACAAATTAGTATAGAAGACAAGCATCTTGAAGTTACCCCCAGCGTAGGAGGACTGGCCACTGGCCTGAAATCTTTCCACCGTGACGGAGACAGTATCTGGATAGGTTGGACCGGACTTACCGAAGAGGAAATCCCAGAAGAACTTGCTAGAGATGTTAAAGAAAAAGCTAAGGAAGAAGCCTGTATTTCAGTTAATCTCACTGCTGAAGAAATTGAAGGTTTTTATTATGGATTTAGTAACAGGACAATTTGGCCACTTTTCCATTATTTCATGGAATATTCCGAAGCTGAACATAGTTTCTGGGAGATCTATAAACAGGTAAATCAAAAATATGCCAATGAGGTTTTAAAACATTACAAGGAAGGAGATCAGATATGGGTTCATGATTACCAGCTTTTATTGGTTCCCAATATGATTCGCGAAATAGAGCCCGAGGCTACTATAGGGTTTTTTAATCATATCCCATTTCCATCCTACGAGGTTTTTAGAACACTCCCCTGGAGAGAAGAAGTATTAGAAGGAATGCTTGGCGCAGACCTTATTGGCTTTCACACCTATGATTATGAACGACATTTTTTGAGTTCGGTTAGTAGGATTTTAAGACTTCAGGTAGATTTTAATGAGGTAACCCTTCCTGAAAGGATCGTAAAGGTAGACTCATTCCCTATGGGAATAGATTACGATAAATTTGAACAGGCAGCCCGGGATCATTTTAAAAATACATCAGAAGAAAAATCAGATCTTCAAAGCAGGCTGGATCATCACCTTAAAACCACTCCCGAAGCGAAACTTATTCTGAGTATAGACAGATTAGATTATACCAAAGGAATTGCCAATAGGATTAGAGCTTTTGAATATTTTCTGGATAGAAATCCAGAGTATATAGAGAAAGTACGTCTTGTGATGCTAGCCGTACCCTCCCGCTCCAATGTTCCTCAATACCAACGTTTAAAACGGGAAATTGACGAACTGGTGGGAAGAATAAACGGAAAATTTTCCACTGTAAACTGGACCCCTATATGGTATTTCTATCGATCTATGCCGTTTGAAAATCTTATAGATCTTTATACTTCCTGTGATGTGGCCTTATTAACACCCATTCGGGATGGGATGAATCTTGTAGCCAAAGAATTTGTGGCAACCCGAACAGACCATACCGGAGTGCTTATTTTAAGTGAAATGGCCGGAGCCGCTCATGAAATGAATGAGGCTCTTTTGATCAATCCCAATAATTTTGAACAAATCACTGAAGCTTTAAAACAAGCCCTGAAAATGCCGAAAGAGGAACAAATACAACGCAATATAATGCTTCAGAAGAGATTGAAACGATATAGCGTGGAAAAATGGGCCAATGATTTTATGAAAGCATTGGACAATACCAGGGAGAACAGGGGTTCCTATCAATCCGTAAAAGTATCGAGCAAGGTTACATCAGAAATTCTCGATGCTTATAAAAAGGCAAAGCGACGTATTCTATTTCTTGATTATGATGGTACCCTGGTGAACTTTACCGACAAACCCGAAAAAGCAAAACCTGACGATGAATTACTCGAAATTATTTCTCAACTTAATAAAGGAAATAAAACCGATGTGGTACTAATAAGCGGAAGGGACAAACACACTCTTGGTAATTGGTGGCAGCACATCAGTGTAGACCTGATTTCTGAACACGGGGTTTGGATGAGAAAACAAAATAGCGAATGGGAGCTTTCAGAAAATGTGAAAAATGACTGGATGGAAGCCGTAAGACCGGTAATCGAAAATTTTGTAGATCGCACTCCGGGAACCTTTATTGAAGATAAAAATTATTCCCTGGCCTGGCATTACCGAAAAGCCGACCCCGAGCTGGGCGAAATGAGAGCAAATGAACTTTCAAGTGTACTGAAAGAACTTATCTCCAATCACGGACTTAGCGTTCTGGAAGGAAACAAGGTTCTGGAGATTAAAAGCAGTGATGTAAACAAAGGTAAAGCTGCAACTAAAAAACTCGTTGGTGTTGATTATGATTTCATCTTTGCAATTGGTGACGACTGGACCGATGAATACCTTTTTAGAGAACTGCCTGATGATGCTTATACCGTAAAAGTCGGCATCAAAAAAACCAGTGCTCAGTACTATGTGGAAGACACCAGAAAAGTAAGAGAGATGCTCAAATTATTTGCAGAGCACACCTAGCCTGTAAGTGTTAAAATCCTTGACATTTTTGGATAAAGTTTATATCAAGCTTAACTCCTCCAATATGGTTCAATCCCTAATTTGAAGTACTTTTATCTTACGAAAAATTATAAACCAAAAAATAAAACTTAGACTCATGAAATCAGGAAAAATGTTATTAGGATTGTTATCAGGTGCAGCTGCTGGAGCGGCTATAGGATTATTGTTTGCTCCAAAAAAAGGAGCTGATACCCGTAAAGCAATAACCAAAACAGGTGATGATTATCTTGAAGGAGCCAGAAAAAACTTTAATGAATTTTCCGATTCTCTTAGCCACAAGGTAGAAGCTTTAAAATCCAAAACAAAAGCAGGGCTTTCAAGCTCGAAGAGTGAACAAAAAGTTAATCAGGCAAAAGCTGAAATTCACGAGATGAAGGCCAGCTAAACTGTTTTTAGAAAAGAATAAATTAAGCTCCGGTATTCCGGGGCTTTTTTTGTTTTAAATCTAAACTTGTGAAATAGCCTAAAGTTTCACTAATTTAGGATTCTAAACATATTTTTAAATGACCTCCAAAACCACCCTTAGTTTAACTGGCCTCTTAGCCATGTTTTTTACAATTCAGAATCTTAGCGCTCAGCAAACCGATGAACGTATTTACGAAATCATTGAAGATGTATCGGCTGAACACATTGAAAGCGATATTAAAACCCTGGCCAATTTCGGAACCCGGAACACCTTCAGCGATACTATTTCAGATACCCGGGGAATAGGCGCAGCAAGACGCTGGATAAAATCTGAATTTGAGGATATTTCTGCTGAATGCAATAATTGCCTGGAAGTTTTTTATCAGAAGGATTTCGTAACCACCGAAGATAGTGACCGTGTTCCTCATGATGCTTGGGTAGTGAATGTTGTTGCTATTCAGAAAGGCACCAAATACCCCGACCGTTATGTTATTATGAGCGGCGATATAGACTCTCGTAATTCCAACGGAAGCGACTTTGAAGGTGATGCCCCGGGTGCCAACGACAACGCCAGTGGAATGGCCGGAGCAATTGAAGCTGCAAGAGTACTTTCTAACTATGATTTTGAGAGTAGTATTGTTTACGTTGGACTTTCGGGCGAAGAACAAGGCCTCTTCGGCGGGCAGGGACTTGCTCGATATGCAAAAGATAATGACTGGGAAATTATAGGAGTTTTAAATAACGATATGATTGGGAATATTGAAGGTGTAGATGGAGTTATTGATAATCGCAGCTTTAGAATATTCTCTGAACCGGTGCCCCCTACTGAAACCGACAGAGAAAGAAATATGCGTAGATTTTACGGTGGTGAGGTTGATGGAATCTCCAGGCAACTCGCCCGTTATGTGCACAAAACAACACAAACCTATATGCCGGAAATGAACCCTATGATGATCTATCGTTTAGACCGCTTTGGTCGCGGCGGTCATCACAGACCTTTTAATGATTTAGGCTTTCCGGGAATTAGAATCATGGAAGCCCACGAAAACTATAATCGCCAACATCAGGATATAAGAACCGAAGACGGTATTGATTATGGTGATGTGGTTGAGGGCGTAAATTTCGATTATGCAAAAAAATTAACCGCAGTAAATGCTATAAATATGGCTTCTCTTGCGTGGGCCCCTCCTGCTCCTAAAAATGTAGAAATTGGCGGAATTGTTGAGCCTTCTGCAAAACTAAGATGGGAAAAAGTTGAAGGTGATATTGCCGGTTATAAAATTTACTGGAGAGACACTACTGCTCCACAATGGCAACATTCCCGATTTGTAGGTGACGTAAATGAATTTACTTTGGATGGAATTGTAATAGATAACTTCTTTTTTGGTGTTGCAGCCGTAGGAAAAGATGGTCACGAAAGTGTAGTGGTATTTCCTTCGGGGATTTTCAGATAGGAAATTGAATATTCTTTCAATTTAAATTTTATAATTATGAAACATTTAAATCACGTGTTAGTCTTGTTTTTCTTTTCTTTCTGTCTTTTTTCCTGCGGAAATAAAGCCGATAAAAAAGACGAGAATAACGAAGAAGCTCAAGTTAAAACTGATACTATAATAACTCAAAAAACTGAAGCCGAAGAACTTTCAGATTCTCCAAGACATCACGAATGGGTGACTTTGTCACATGACGAAAGGGAGTTTCAAGCCTTTGTAGCTTATCCCGAAACCGATGAGCCCACAAAATCGGTAATTGTAATTCACGAAAATCGTGGTTTAAATGACTGGGCAAGATTATTTGTTGATAAACTGGCTGAAGCCGGTTATCTAGTAATCGCACCAGATTTGATTTCAAATACCCAGGAAGGAAAACGTCGCACCACCGATTTTGAAAATCCTGATGCGGCCAGAGATGCTATTTATGCATTAGATCCCGAACAGGTGACTGCCGATCTGGATGCAGCTTTTAATTACATTAAAGAGGATTCGGCTTCTACCGGCGAAGTTGCCGTGGTAGGTTTCTGCTGGGGTGGTTCTCAAACTTTCAAATATGCTACTAATAATGAGGAAATCTCTTCAGCCCACGTTTTTTATGGAACCGGTCCTGAAGATTCTGAGGCCATAGCCAACATTTCTGCCCCGGTGTACGGTTATTATGGAGGTGATGATAATCGTGTAAATTCAACTATTGAAGCCAGCGAAAAAATGATGGAAGAAGCCGGAAAAACTTACGAATATGAAATCTACGAAGGTGCGGGTCATGCATTTATGCGCACCGGTCACCAAACCGATGCTAAAGAAGCAAATAAAGAAGCTCACGATAAAGCCTGGAAAAGACTTAAAGATCTTTTGAAATAATAATTAATCCTACAAACTTGAACTTACTTCTTCCTTAGAATCATATAGATAATTCCTTAAAATACTTTTTAAAGGGCATTCCATTGGGATGCCTTTTTGCTTTAGACCTAATTAACAATAGTTTGGGGGAACCTTAATAAAGGATAGCACCAATATTATTTAACTTTAAATTGTATAACCAAACCAAATTAAAATTATGGCAGAAATTGAAATTGAAAAGAAGAAACCCATTTGGCCTTGGGTTGTCGTTGGATTATTAATCCTGGCAGTAATATTATATTTTGTCCTCGCAGATGGTGACGATGACGATGATTTTACAGAAGAGGAAGATACCGAGCAGGTGACAACACCGATGGAAACTGAGGATTATGAAGATACTGAAACTGCAAGCTGGGAAGATGATAACCTTTCCGGAGATGAAAGTGTCTCTAAATACCTCACCCATATTGGTGACCGCGAAAGAATGGGAATAGACCATGAATATAGTAGTGAGGCTTTAATCTATCTCATCAATGCTCTTGAAAACAGATCAGAAGAAGCAAATATCAATACTGAGGTTGAAATTCAGGAGTTAAAAGATGATGTAAGAGATATAAAAGAGGATCCACAAGCGCTTACTCACGCCAATACAATTAACGAGGTAGGTGCCAAGATAGTTGACCTGATGGAGAAAATGCAGGAAGAAAAATTTCCAGATTTATCACAGGATGTTCAGGAAGTAAGAACAGCATTACAAAATATTGATCCATCAACTCCTACGCTTGATCAAAAAGATGCAGTAAATTCTTTTTATAAAGAAGCCGGTGATGTAATAGAGAAAATGAAAATGAGCTAATTAAAAAATAAAAAAAGATTATGGCAAGTAATGATAATAATAACAGAAATAGAGATAAACATTTGTTCTATCTAAATGAACTTTCAGATTATAAAGTAAAAAGTGAGGATCCAGATGTTCGCGGCTGGGAAGTAAAGGATGTTGACAATCGTGTTATTGGAAAAGTGGACAATCTTCTAGTGAATAAAAATACAGAGCGCGTTGTTTATCTGGATATAGAAGTTGATAAAAGCATAATTGAAGCAAATCATGAACCTTACAGGTCCTCTGCAAGCGAAGGCGTTCATGAATTTATGAATAAGGATGGTGAAGACCATATTATAATCCCTGTAGATCTCGTGAAATTAAATGAGGATGACAAGTTTGTCTATACAGACAAGGTCAATCACAGAACTTTTGCCGAGACTAAAAGAATTAAGAAAGGTTCTAACGTAAACAAAGAATATGAAACAATTGTCTTAGAGTCTTATGAAAGAGGTATTACTCCTTCCAATAAGCCGAATCGAGATGAAGACATGGGAAGGGAAGCACCCAAAAACTCTGGCACTAAAGAAGGTGACCATCGGAGAACAGATATCTGAAATTCCGATGCAAATTCCAGTTCCACTAGTCATGATAAAAATAGGGGAAGTGGTAACCAGTAAAGATTTGGATTCTTCAGAAAGTTAAAGAACAATTTCCGAAGCAAATAAATCGGTTTCATTAACCTGAATAACAAAAGATTATGAGTAAAAAACCTAAAGAGAAGCATTTATATTACCTCAACGAATTAAAAGATTACAAAGTGGCCGGGGGTTATCCCGATATTCGTGGTTGGGAAGTAAGAGATAGCGACAAACGCGTAGTTGGAAAGGTGGATAACCTGCTTGTAAATAGAAATATTGATCGCGTTGTCTATCTTGATATAGACGTAGATCAAACAATTATAGACGCCAGGCACGATCCATTTGGCACACCTGCCGATCCTGAAATAAAAGAATTTGTAAACGAAGAGGGTGAAAATCATTTGATTATCCCTATTGGTTTAGTGGATCTCGATGAAGATGAAAAATATGTTTTCACTAATCGCATAACTCATAAAACCTTTGCCGAAACCAAAAGGATTGAAAAAGGCGCCCATTTAAACCGCGATTATGAAGAAGCTGTTTTAAGTTCTTATACGCGTAAGACAGAACCTCTTGATGAATCACATCAAAAACGCAGAAAAGAAGAGGATTACGCCGATAATTCTGTAGCAAACCGCTGGGATGACGATCATATTGTAGAAGACGAAAATTATGATCGGGAACTGAGCAAAAGAAATCAAACCGGAGACGAGGCTTTTTATGACAGGGAAGAGTTTGATGGCGCTAACTTCCGCAAAAGAGACTAATATTCTTTTTCTTTAAAGAAAATAGCCTGGAAGGATATGCTTTTAAATCTTTTCAGGCTGTTCTAATCTATAAGGGAAAGCTGAATCCTCTTTTTTTCCTTGTCAACATCCAGAACAGTAACTTCCAGAGTCTGATTTAATTTTACTACGGTATTTACGTCGCTTACAAATTCATTGGCCAATTTGGAAATATGAATAAGACCGCTTTCTTTTATTCCAATATCTACAAAGCATCCAAAATTGGTTATATTGTTCACGATTCCCGGGAGTTTCATTCCTGGCCTAAGATCCTCTATACTTTTAACTGAAGCATCAAATTCAAATTTCCTGATTCCTTCCCTGGGATCTCTTCCCGGTTTCTCCAGTTCTGAAAGAATATCATTTAAAGTATGAATACCAATATCTTCGGAAATGTATTTGTCTGGATTGATCTTTTGAATAATCTCACTTTTTCCAATAAGTTCCTTCGGATTGAGATTGTGATCCGAAGCAATCTTCTCAACAATAAAATAGCTTTCCGGATGTACGGCCGAATCATCCAAAGGATTTTCTCCATTTTTAATTCTTATAAATCCCGCAGCCTGCTGATAGGCCTTCTCCCCTAACCTACTAACCTTTAGCAGATCCTTTCGGTTTTTAAATGCTCCGTTTTTATCTCTGTGATCAAAAATATTCTGAGCAAGGGAAGTTCCAATCCCTGATACGTAGGACAGCAGCTCCTTACTGGCAGTATTTACATTTACTCCCACCTTATTCACGCAGCTAATCACTACTGCATCCAGTTTTTCCTTCAGCATCTTCTCATCAACTTCATGTTGATATTGTCCAACTCCAATTGATCGTGGATCTATTTTAACAAGTTCTGCCAGAGGATCCATAAGCCGCCTACCAATTGAAACCGCTCCCCTTACAGTAATATCGTAACCAGGAAATTCTTCCCTTGCACATTTTGAAGCTGAATAAACCGATGCTCCGGCCTCATTCACCATAAAAACACTTATCTCCCTACTCAAACCGGCTTTTTTAATAAAAAATTCAGTTTCCCTTGCAGCAGTGCCATTTCCAATAGCTATTGCTTCAACTTTATACGCGTTTACCAGTGATCTTACTTTAGCCGTAGCCTGATCGATCTGTTTTTGGGGTGGGTGCGGATAAATATTCTCGTTGTGAAGCAAACTACCCTGTTCATCCAGGCAAACCACTTTACACCCAGATTTAAAGCCGGGGTCTATAGCTAAAACCCGTTTTGCTCCCAAAGGCGCAGCCATGAGCAATTGTTCCAAATTGGAAGCAAAAACCTCAATCGCAGCCTTATCAGCTTTTTCTTTCGCAAGTTTGAGAAATTCAGTAGAAAATGAAGGTTTAAGAAGCCTTTTAAAAGCATCTTCTAAAGCGAGATCTATTTGCTGAATAGAGAATGCTGAGGCTTTTTCTTTTATAATTATCTTCCGAATCAATTGAAGTGCCTGTACTTTATTTACTTCTACTTTCAGCTTTAAAAGTCCCTCCTTCGCGGCACGGTAAACGGCTAAAAACCTGTGAGACGGAATTCGGTTAAGGCTTTCATCTAAATCTCTGAAAGCTGAATATTTACTATTCTCTAATTTTTCGATTTCCTTTTTTACCGGTTTTGCTGTAATTCTAGCTTGCCGGGAATACATGTGACGTAGTCTGTTCCGAAGAAAAATATTTTCATTGATCCATTCAGCAATAATATCTCTGGCACCAGATAAAACTTCCTCTTCATTTGGGTAATCCTCAGTTATAAATCTTTGGACATTCCCGGAGAGGTCATTCAGGTTTTGTGCCATCAGCATTTTAGCCAATGGTTCCAAACCGGCTTTTCGCGCCACATCTGCCTTGGTTTGCCTTTTCTTTTTAAACGGGAGATAGAGATCTTCAACTTCAGAAAGGTCGCGTGAATTTTTTATTCTGGTTTCTAACTCCTTAGTTAAAGCACCTTGCTCTTTTATGATATTAAGAACACTTTCTTTTTTAGCCTGTAGATCTTTAAAGTTTTTAAGGAGGTTTGCAATCCGCTCAATAGCTACCTCATCAAGATTTCCTGTAGCTTCTTTTCTGTAGCGGGCTATAAAAGGAATACTTGCATCCTCTTGTAGTAAAGAAATGGTATTATTAATACTTCTCTCAGGCAGACTTAACTCCGAGCTTAAAAATTCTAGTATTTGCAAAAATGGAAGATTTTAAATGAGCGCAAATATAAAGATTAATTAATGCCAAGAGATTTAGAATGGTTTATGGCCCGTTCACTATCCCTAAAATAACATGTGGCTACATGAAGACTCTCCATGTTTTTAAGAATCTCTACTACCTTTTGCTTTTTCCCTTTGGTGGTTTGTCTAATGTAAACTGCCCTTATGTTTTCAGGAAAGATCTTGCAGATCCTTTCATAAATATAAGGGTCTTTCTGGGAGTCATCACCCAGTAGAACGTATTTTAAATTAGGATAAAAGGAAATAATATCCTTAACCTTTTCAAATTTATGATCGTGGGAACCACGACCGGTAAAAAGAAAATCGGAGATTCCGGTTTTTATTTTCTTTAGTTTAATAACTGCCTTTGGCAGTTGATGCATCACGGCAAATTCATTGATGAATCCATAGAGATTCCATTCGCTGCTGGATACATAAAAAAAGGAATTTGAAGTTCCTCCATTTTCTTGTCCTGCCGAACTTAAATATTGGTAATGCTCTACCACATCATCAAACATCTTTCGTTTATTAATATTTCTAAGCAACAGGACGTATAGCTTTTTAAAAAAGCTATTGGAATGAGAAATAAGAAAGGTATCATCAATATCGGTAATTATTGCCAGTTTACTCTCATAGGGTTTCAGAATTTCCCCGACTTCAACAATCCCATAACCACTGAATTCGGCGCTTACTTCATAGCGGTGCCAGCCACTTTCAATTTTCTCATTAAATGGGAGGTTAAATCTGAAGTAGCCGTCGTCCAGAGTTTTTGTAACTACCTCTTTATTTTTAAACTTCAGCCTGATTGCTATGTTCTTAAGCGGCTTAATTCTGAACATATGAAAAACGGAAACCGCATGTTTAATTCCACGGCGATCCAATCTGTACCTATCCGGTGCCAGCGATTTAAATAAATGCCCGAAAACCACGAGCTCCTGTTCATTAACATAGCCCCTGTAGAGTTTAAGATCAAGTTTCAAAATTTTAGATTTTTATAAAATTTGGTTCCAACCAAATTAGTTAATTTTAAATTCTTTAATTAATGATATGGAAGAAAATAAACAGCTCCTATTTATAGTTAACCCCATTGCAGGAAACCTTAATAAAGATCAACTTATACTTGAAGTTAAAAAAAACATCGCAATTAAAGGCTATGGTATTGAATTATATCAGACCTCCGGAAATGAAGATGCAGCGAAAATGAAAGCCCTGATAAAAAAGGCCTCACCTACCCGGGTGATAGTTGCAGGCGGCGATGGCACAATTAAAATGGTAGCCGAAGTTTTAACTGAATTTGATCTTCCATTGGGAATTATTCCTGCAGGTTCTGCCAATGGCCTTGCTTTTAATCTTAATCTCACAATATTACCTCTGGAACGGCAAATTGACGTTGCTTTGGGGGAGAATTTCAGTCAGGTGGATATCCTGGATATAAACGGCGAGTATTGCCTGCACATGAGTGATTTCGGGATTAATGCTGAATTAATAAAAAATTATCAAACCTCTAAAATCCGCGGGAAATTTGGCTACCTCTTACAGTCCATACCTACCCTTATCCAAAGCAAGTATCCTTTTGAATTTCAAATAACTACGGAAAAGGAAATCATCACAAAAAAGGGAATATTACTTGCCTTCGCCAACTTCCAAAAATATGGGACCGGCGCAAATATCAACCCGCATGGAAATCCAGATGATGGGGTTTTTGAAATTATTGTTTTTAAAGAATTTGATATTCTTGAAATTATTAAAACACTAAGGAATGAGGATGATCTGGATCCTAAATTTGCGGAGATCATTCCCGCTACCTGGGCTAAAGTTAAATGTACCACTCCCGTAGCTTTCCAGATTGATGGAGAGTATATTGGAGAACTGGAAGAAATTGATGTAAAGATTATTTCGAGAAGGTTAAAGATAGCTACGCCACGTATTTAGAAACTCGTCTTATGCCGTGCTGGTCACAATTTTTGTTTTCAGTTAAATCCAAATTCATAAATTTAAAGTAAAATCCGACCTATGAAAACGAAAAAAGTAAAATTTAAAAATAAGAATGGCGAAGAATTAATGGGGTACCTCGAGCTGCCTCTAAATCAGGACCCACATAATTTTGTGTTATTTGCACATTGTTTTACCTGTAATAAGAATTTCTTCGCAGCTAAAAATATAAGCCGTTCCCTGGCTTCTGCAGGTTATGGAGTTTTAAGGTTCGATTTTACCGGACTTGGAGAAAGCGAAGGGGATTTTTCAGACACCAATTTTTCAGGGAACATTCAGGACCTGGTGGCTGCAGCTGAATTCTTAAAAGAAGAACATCAGGCTCCCGGTCTGCTAGTTGGACATTCTCTTGGTGGCGCGGCCGTGTTGTATGCTGCAAAACAAATAGCTTCTGTTAAAGCGGTTGCCACTGTTGCCGCCCCCTCGACAATAAAACACGTAGAAGGTCTGCTGCGGAGTAATATTGATGAAATTGAAAAAAGCGGAATTGCCAGTGTTAATATTGGTGGCCGTTCTTTTGATGTGAAAAAGCAATTTCTGGATGATATTCGGCAACACGATCTAAGTACCTATTTAAACGATCTAAAAAGGGCCCTACTTATTCTGCATTCCCCACAGGATCCGATAGTGGGAATTAAAAATGCTGAAGAACTCTATGTGGCTGCAAAGCATCCCAAAAGTTTTATTTCCATTGATGGAGCGAGTCATTTGATGGAAGCCGAAGATGATGCAGTATATGCCGGAGAAATGATAGCTACCTGGGCCAAAAGATACCTGCCAATTGAGGAGGAAGTCCCTTTGGAATCAGAAAGTGATGTAGTGGCGAATTTGGGCAGTTCGGGTTATACCACTCAAATGAAAGCCGGAAAACATCATTTTATTTCCGATGAACCCATAAAAGTAGGTGGTAAAGACTTTGGTCCTACCCCTTACCAACTAGTATCGGCAGGGCTCGCAGCCTGCACTTCAATGACTCTTCACATGTACGCAAGACGAAAGAAATGGCTTCTGGAAAATGTGGAAACCCACGTAAGCTATTCCCGGGAGCATGCCAGTGACTGTGAAAGCTGTGAAGACAAAGACGCTAAAATAGATACCTTTAAAAGAGAAATTGTCATAAAAGGGGAACTCGATGAAAAACAAAAAAAGCGACTTATGGAAATTGCAGATAAATGTCCTGTGCATAAAAGTTTAACTACTCAAAATCATATTCCCACCAGTTTAAAAAATTAGTCAGGAAAATAATTAATCCCGGAAATGGCTTGTTGCATCAGTGTTAAGCTCTCCTTAAATCTTTGGAGAACTTTATGAATAGAGGTAATTTAGTTATGTTAAATCTAAAAACCAATCAATAGATTATGAAACGTATTAGTTTATCATTAGTGATTTTTGCTTCAATAGCCTTTATCGGATGTAAAAACGATAAAAAAGAAGAAGACAAATCAACTACAACCGATTCTGAAATGAATTCTACAATGGATGACATGGAAAATGAATCGGAAGTCAAAAAAGTAACCGTTACAATGAGCCCGAATAACGACAGTAACCTGGCCGGAGAAGTTGTTTTCACCGAAGAAGACGGCGAGGTTACAATGACTGCACTTATCACTGGACTTCAGGAAGGAGAACACGCCATCCATATTCATGAATTCGGAGACTGCTCCATGGAAGATGGCTCTTCAGCCGGAGGTCACTGGAATCCAACGGACGAAAGACACGGTAAATGGGGTGATGATGAAGGATATCACAAAGGCGATATTGGAAATTTCACCACCGATGCTAATGGAAACGGGACTATAACCATGACAACCGACGAGTGGTGTATTGGTTGTGGAGATGAAGAAAAAGACATTCTAGGAAAATCCATTATCGTTCATGACGGAGTTGATGATTTTACCTCTCAACCTGCGGGTAATGCCGGTACACGTGTGGGATGTGGAGTTATTGAAGAATAACCTGAATTCAATAAAACTTTTATAAAGCGGCTTTTGCCGCTTTTTTTCACCCTATAAACAAATGAATTATGAATATTTTTGAGGCATTGCGTCAGGAACATGAAATTCAACGTGAATTAGTAGACAAACTCGTAAAAACCCACGGTGATACTGAAGAAAGAAAAAAGATCTTCGAACAATTGAAACATGAATTGAAGATACACGCAGATGCCGAAGAAAGGCATTTTTACGTGCCGTTAATGAAAAAGGATCTTACCCAGGAGAAGGCCCGTCACAGCGTTGCTGAACATCATGAAATGGATGAACTCATAGAGAAATTAGAAGAAACCGAAATGGAAGCTTCCAACTGGCTTAAATTAGCCAAAGATTTGGAACACATTGTGATTCATCACCTGGATGAAGAGGAGCAGGAAGTATTTCAAATGGCCGGAAAAGTACTTACCAATAATCAAAAAACCTCCTTGGCAGAAGATTACAATAAGGAAATAAGAAAGATGAGAAATAGTTGATCTCCTTTTGACTAAAAAAAAACCGATCCTCTACAGACCGGTTTTTTTAAATTTCTTCTTTATCTATTTTCATTTTCCCTTCATAACCTTTATATGGCCTGATAATTAGCCTGGCAGCCTTATCATAATTGATATAATTATATACCCAATTAAAGAAAGTGACAAGCCTGTTTCTAAATCCAATAAGAAACCAGAGATGTACGAACATCCAGACAAACCATGCAGAAAACCCTGAAAATTTCATTTTACCCAAGTCTACAACCGCCCGATTACGACCTACTGTGGCCATGGTACCTTTGTCCCTGTATTCAAAAGCTTTCAGCTGATTTCCTTTAATCAATTTTATTAAATTTTTAGCCAGATGTTTTCCCTGCTGAATAGCGGGTTGCGCAACCATAGGGTGACCTTTGGGATATTCCTTTGTTTGCATTAATGCTATATCTCCAATGGCAAAAATGTTTTCATAACCATTAACCTGATTAAAGGCATTTACTTCATATCTATTAGCTTTCTCTACCATCGCTGAAGCATTTAAGCCTTTTACAGGAGCTCCCGTAACCCCAGCCGACCAGATAAAGGTTTCTGACTTTATTTTAAGATCCGTGTTAGTAGTAACAAGTTGACCGTCATAGCTTTCCACCATGGTATTCAAATGAATATGCACTCCGAGTTCCTCTAAAAACCTGTGAGCCTTTTTAGAGGCATTTTCACTCATTGGGGGCAAAACCCTGTCCAGGCCTTCCAAAAGATGAATATTCATCTCATTAGGATCAATATCGGGATAATCTTTAGGAACAATATGGTTTCGCAATTCGGCGATAGCACCGCTGAGCTCAACACCGGTTGGTCCGGCCCCTACCAGTACAAAATTGAGCAGTGCTTTTCTTTTTTCTGGATCGTCTGTGATAACAGCCTGTTCAAGGTTTTCCAGAATTAAACTTCGGATATTCAAAGCCTGTGGGACGGTTTTCATCCACATTCCATGCTCCTCAATACTCTTGTTTCCGAAGAAATTAGTTTTAGAGCCTGTAGCTATCACCAGGTAGTCGTAAGTGAGATCACCAATGCTGGTAGAAATAATATTTTCCTCAGCATTGATAGCATTTACTTCAGCAAGACGGAAGAGTGCATTTCTATTGCGCCTGGTTATTTTTCTAAGAGGATATGCGATTGAATCCGGCTCCAGACCCGAAGTAGAAACCTGGTATAATAAAGGCTGGAAAGTATGATAATTGTGTTTATCCAGGATGACTAACTGTACATCTTTCTTAAGAAGATTTCTTGTAAGTGACATTCCGGCAAATCCACCTCCAATTATGACCACGCGGGGTAAATCGGTTCTGGGTATATTCATAGAAGCTCGCTTTTAATCAAATTTACTTTTTCTGAATCTTATATTGAAAAATAAGCCTTTACTTAACGATACTTTATAGTTTTTTGTAACATTGTACCCTTCCGGGCTACTTATAAGCGCTAACTGACTCCTGTGGATAAAGAATTAGAACATCAATTTATAACCAATTTAGAAAGACATCAGAATATTGCGCACAAGATCTGTCGTATTTATACTAACGATCAGGATTCGCATAATGATTTATTTCAGGAGATCACCATTCAGCTTTGGAAAGCTTACCCAAAGTTCCGTGGAGAGGCAAAATTCAGCACCTGGATGTACAGGGTAGCGCTAAACACAGCAATCACCTTATACCGAAAGAAAAAGAGGGGGATTAAAACCCAGGATTTCGATACGGTACATTTTAAATTAAAGACTGAAGAGTATGACGGGGAAGTTGAAGAACAACTGAAACTGATGTACGCTGCAATTAAGGAACTTAATGATATTGAAAAAGCCTTGGTTTTTCTCTATCTGGAGGAAAAGAATTACAGGGAAATTTCTGAGACTTTAGGGATAACTGAAGTTAATGCCAGAGTGAAGATGAATAGAGTAAAGACGAAATTAAAAAGCATAATAAATCCGTAACGGAATATGGATGAACTTGATATATTAAAAAAAGACTGGAAACAACAGGAAGCAACGCTGCCTAAGCTTTCCTATAATGAAATCTATAAAATGCTTTGGAAGAAATCTTCTTCTATTGTAAGATGGATTTTTATTATCAGTATTTTGGAACTTTTGTTCTGGGGAGTACTCAATATCTTACTCTCAGATGGGGAATTTTGGAAGAGAATGGAGATCATTCACTTAAAAGAATTTACTGTTGGAGTTTATATTTTAAGCTACGCCATTACCTTTTATTTCATTTATAGGTTCTACCGGAATTACAAAAAGATATCCAGTACCGATGATGCAGCTACCTTAATGAAGAACATTTTAACCACCCGTAAAACGGTGAAGTATTACGTGGGCTTTATAATAATCTCTACAGCACTAACATCTTTAGTGTATGCATATTTCACAATTTTTCACCACGCCGCTACTACCGAAGTAACAGACCCTGCAAAGTATAGTTTCAGCATTACCCAATGGCTTGTTCTCACCGCGGCTATAATTTTTTCGCTTGCTATTTTCTTAGGTTTATTATGGCTTTTCTACCGACTTATTTATGGTATTCTTTTAAAGCGACTTAATAAAAATTATAAGGATTTAAAGAATTTAGAAGAATAAGAAAAGCGCCGATCGGCGCTTTTCTTATAAAAATATTTATTTTCTATTGCTCGGCACCCCATTCCTTAAGGGAGTCTTTATTCATCTTAATATAATCCTGGTTTCCATCCTTTTCGGCAGCAGCCAGGGATTTCTTGGCTGTGGCAATGGCCTCATCTATTTTACCCATATCAGCTTCAATAAGGGATTTTCTTCTTAAAACCCAATAGGCATCATTCCCCATTTCTACAGATTTCTTAATCCATTCATAGGCCTTATCGAGATCTTTCTTTTCGTCATGATAGTAACTGGCAGCAGCAAAATAATCAGCTGCTCCCGGTCCATTCATTACCTTTTCAATACTAGCCATAGCCTTAGCCTCTGTAGGCACATTGAAAGTTAAACTCGCCACTGTAGTATCCCATATAAAATTGAGAGAGGCAGAATTATTCTGAAGATCGTCTATTAAAATGGTAAATGTTTCCATTTCAAAAGGAAGCTCCATTGTATTAGCTGTGGCTTTTAAAGCTATTTTTTCTTCATCCCATTCGGCTGGATTACCCCAGTTTTGGGCATCCTTGTAAAAAATAACTTCCCACTCTTTTTCTCCGGGAATAGTATAAATAGCATAGGTGCCTTTTTTTAATTCTTTACCGTCAATTGTAATATCATCACTAAAAGTAATTTTGGTATTCTCGTTGGCTCCTGTTCGCCATACTTCTCCGTAAGGTACCAGATTGCCAAAAACTTCACGATCTCTCATCCCGGGGCGCGAATATTCTAAAGTGACATCAGTAAGCCCTACTTTTTGTTCAATTTTAGTAAACGGGCTAGGTTGTGGAGCTTGAATCTGGGCCTGGGAAACACTCATAATTCCAGCGGTAAATAAGAATAGAAGTAATTTTTTCATTTTTTAATAAGTTTTTTAGTTTAATCAAATATAGGTAGAAAAGCATTAAATTTCTGTAATAGATTTACATTTTGTTTAACTATAAATATTTTAAATTAAACAAAACTAGTTTTAATTTTACTCCAAATTATAGATAATGAAAATCTACACTTTAAAATCGGTTCAAAAACTTCCCATTAGCCTGGAAGAAGCATGGGATTTCTTTTCTAATCCCGGTAACTTAAAAACCATTACGCCAGATTATATGAGCTTCGATATAATTACAGGTGCAGACCGGCCTATGTATCCCGGCCAGATAATTCAATATATAGTTACGCCAATAGCAGGCATTAAAACTAAATGGATTACAGAAATCACTCACGTAAAAGACAGGGAGTATTTTGTAGATGAACAACGCTTTGGACCTTACGCTCTTTGGCATCACAAGCATTTTTTGAAAGAAATTCCCGGAGGTGTGGAAATGGAAGATATTGTAGACTATAAATTGCCATTCGGAATTTTGGGTACTATGGTGCATCCATTTCTAGTATCGCCTAAGTTGAAAGAGATTTTTGAATATAGAAGGGCTAAACTAATAGAACTTTTTGGCGAATACGAAAAAGAGGAAAAAGTCAGTCGGGTTTAAAAAGGTCGTCTTTCGCTTAACAATTAAAAATTTAAATTATGAAAAGAAATATTTTACTTATTGGCGGCTCCACCGGAATTGGCCTGGAAATCTCCAACCAACTTTCTGAAGACAATGACGTGATAGTCGCGTCGAGAACTAAAGGAGCACTAAAAGAAAGAATTAAACATCTGGAATTTGATGTGACTAAAGACAATATTGAAGATCTTGACCTGCCAAATGAAATTCATGGGTTGGTTTATTGTCCCGGGACCATCAACCTAAAGCCTTTTAAAATGCTCAAGCCAAAAGATTTCGAAGAAGATCTGAATCTCAATTTTATAGGGCTGGTGAAAGTAGTCCACGGTTTATTGCCAAAATTGAAAAATGCGAAAACTGCGAGTTTAGTATTTTTCAGCAGTGTGGCGGTAAAAGTAGGAATGCCTTTTCATTCGAGTGTTGCCGCAGCGAAAGGAGCCATAGAAGGCTTTGCCCGGTCCCTGGCTGCCGAATATGCTCCGGGAATTCGCGTAAATGTAATCGCTCCCTCCTTAACCGATACTCCACTTGCAGAGAAGTTGCTTTCTAACGATTCCAAAAAAGAAAAAATGAGCGAAAGACATCCACTTAAAAGAATTGGTAACACCAAAGATATGGCTAACGCTGCTACATTTTTGTTAAATGAGAAAAGTGGTTGGATCACAGGACAGGTAATTGGTGTTGATGGTGGACTTTCTGCTTTAAATATTGCCTAGATGAGTGAAAAACTATCTGTATTTTGGTTCAGACGGGACCTACGTCTCGATGATAATGTTGGTTTTCTTGAGGCATTAAAATCGGGGAAACCCGTACTTCCTATTTTTATTTTTGACACCGAAATCCTTGATAAACTGCCGGAAGATGATCCAAGGTTGAGTTTTATTTACTCGGAACTTCAGAGAATGCGGAAACAGCTCCAGAAAGAACATGATAGTTCTATTGCTATGTACCACGGGAAACCAAAGGAGATCTTCGAAAAGCTAATAAAAGATTATAAAATCGCTGAAGTTTTTACAAATCATGATTATGAATCCTATGCCCGTGAACGTGACGGAGAAGTAGCTAAAATGCTTTCAGACGAAAATATAAAGTTCCACACTTTTAAAGATCAGGTGATATTTGAAAAAAATGAAGTGGTTAAAAAAGATGGAAACCCATATGTAGTTTACACTCCCTATATGAAGCTTTGGAAAGCACAGTTTAAAGATCTTAACCTTAAAATCCATTATACTAGTCAACATTTAAAAAATCTAATTCCAAACTCCCGATTACCGAATTTGAGTTTAAGCGATATTGGTTTTAAAACATCAGAAATCAAAGTACCGGATTACAATGTGGCTCCAACCTTAATTCAGAAATATGAAAACACGAGGAATATTCCGGGAAGAGATGGTACTTCCCGTCTAGGGCCACACTTACGATTTGGAACGGTAAGCATTCGAAAAATGGTGAAAAAGGCCGATTCCGAAGACAATAAAACTTTCCTTGAAGAACTGATCTGGCGGGAATTTTTCATGCAGGTTTTATATCATTTCCCAGATACGGTTACCGAATCCTTCAAGAAAAAATATGACCGGATAAAGTGGAGAAACAACGCTGAAGAATTTGAGCTATGGAAAACCGGAAAAACCGGATTTCCGCTAGTTGATGCAGGAATGCGGCAACTAAATCAAACCGGGTTTATGCATAACCGCGTTAGGATGCTGGTGGGCAGTTTTCTTTGCAAGCATTTACTTATTGATTGGCGGTGGGGGGAAGCCTATTTTGCCGAAAAACTTTTGGATTACGAACTGGCTTCCAATCTTGGCAACTGGCAATGGGTAGCCGGCAGCGGCGTAGATGCTGCTCCATATTTCAGGATATTCAACCCTACAACTCAGATCGAAAAGTTTGATAAGGATAAGGAGTATATTAAAAAATGGGTTAAGGAATTC
>NZ_JBEPWD010000037.1:0-12665 GCF_041642575.1 Salegentibacter sp.
CCCTGTGGAAAGCATGCAGAAAGCAGCAGAAGTGATCGTGAAAATCGCTGAGCTAACTTCCAAAAGATATCAGTAAAATTAAGGGGAAAGCATAAAAAAAACCTCACAGGATATGTGAGGTTTTTTTGTAGGTAAAAGGATAACTATTTTTTCTCCTTTTCAGGTTTTGCCGGCTCGTTGAGCTTGCTGCTCATTTCCATAGAGATGGAAGAACGATCGAAAGTGATCTTTCCCGCACCGGTTTCAATAATTACCGAATTATTTTTTTCGCTAAAATCTACAATCTTTCCGTGCATACCGCTTTTGGTAACAATTCGGTCACCTCTTTTAAGCTCGGCAGCAAAGTTTTTTTCCTGTTTAGCGCGTTTCATTTGCGGGCGTATCATAAAGAAATACACCACTACAAACATTAAGATTATTGGGGCAAAATTGGTTAATTGATCCATTTACTAGCTCGCATTTTCATCAGATTCTACAAAAGCTTTAATTCTGATGCGTTCTTTACCTGCTTCGGTATTAGCGTCTAATGTAACTGTTTTGGTAACCTGTCCTTTTCCTGAACCGTCAAATTTCACAACCATTTCCCTGGTTTCTCCGGGTTGGATTGATTCATTTTTAGGATAAGTTGGCACGGTACACCCACAAGAGCTGCTGGCATTGGTAATTACCAAAGGAGCTTTTCCGGTATTGGTGAATTGAAAGGTATGCTCTACCTCTTCCCCTTTTGGTATATTTCCAAAGTCATGTTCTGCTTCTTCAAAAGAGATTTCGGGATAAACAGTAGCCTGGGCATCGCGTTCAGCTGCGGTTTCCACATTTTCTGCTTTCACTTTTTCAGAGGCATTGGAGTTATCTTTACAAGAAGTGAATAGCATCGCCCCTACTGCTGCTATCATCAAAATTCCTTTTTTCATGTTAATTAATTTTTAGGATTAAAGGCTAAAATTACTAAAAAATTCGGTGCTACATAAGGCCCCGACCTATTTTATTTAATTTACCGTTTTCGGCATATTCTTTAGAGAGTTTATCAAGAACCCCGTTGATGAAAATACTGCTTTTTGGTGTGCTGTATTCCTTGGCAAGTTCCAGGTATTCGTTAATGGTTACTTTCACCGGAATGGAAGGGAATTTCAGAAATTCACAAATCGCCATTTTGATGAGCAACATATCTATTTCGGCAATACGGTCTTTATCCCAGTTGGGGGTTTTCCCAAGCATCTCATCAGCCAGCAACTCATCGTTCAGGTAAGTTTTTCTAAAAAGTTCTTTAGCAAAATCCTTATCGTCTTCGCTTTTAAATAACTTAGGAAGATTAAAGGATTGACCCGGATTATCTTTCATCTTCTGAAGTAACTTTAGAATTGCGGTGTTTACCAAAGGCAGATCATCCAACCAGGTCAATTTCTTATCTTCAAGATATTCATACAACTTCTCGTTTGGAACGATAATTTCTTTAAAAACCCTAATGATAAATTCTTTGTCTTCCTTAAAACTGGATTCCCTGGTTCCCATGTATTGTTCATACAGTTCACTCTCTTTGAGTTCCCCCCAGATAATGGCCGCATATTCATTATCCATTTTCCAGTGGTTAATTTTGCGGTTTTCTAAAGCCTGTTGGAAGGCTTCATTATTATTGAGGAGTTCAAAAACCCGGTTGTTAATGAACTTCCGGTTTGGATCTTTATCCTCGCTGGTTGCAAGGTGTTTTAGTTGGGATTTTTCTAAAAAAGTTTCGGCATTTTCCCTTATTTCAGCAATAAGGCTAAGTTGAAGAAGAAATAAATCGTACATCTCCTCCATACTTTTTATCAGGAATTTTTCTTCGGTTGCCAGCTTATCATTCTGGCTTTGTTTGAAGGCGTAAAGCGATTGCATCACCTTAACCCGAATATGTCTTCTTGTCAACATAGGTGTAAAAGAACTTTTTAGAAATTAGAAAGGGCGAAAGATCTTCTCCTTCGCCCTGCAAAAATATCAAACTTTTGAAATAGATTACTTCAAATTTTGTTTTTTTCTGTCATCAATTCTTTGCTGTGCAATTTTGAGCGCAGCAAAGTGTGTGGTCATATTATTCTTTTCGGCAGCCTGAAGGATCTCTAAAGTTGTGTTGTAGATATTTTCAGTCTTGCGCATAATTTCCTCTCTTCCGTATTTTTCAAGTTCGGCATAAACGTTTATGATTCCACCGGCATTGATAAGAAAATCGGGGGCATATACAATTCCTTTTTCCTGAAGCTGTTTTCCATGAACAAGTTCATCGGCCAGCTGGTTGTTAGCTGCACCTGCTATGATTTTAGCTTTAAGACGGTCTATGGTTTGGTCGTTTACGGTTGCACCCAGCGCACATGGGGCGTAAATATCAACATCGGCGCTATACACATCTTTTCCTTCGAAAATGATGGCTCCATATTGTTTTTTAATAGTTTCAAGTCGCTCTTCATTGATATCACTTATGTAAACCTTAGCCCCTTCTTTGGTAAGGTAGTCTACCAGGGTTTCCCCAACATGACCAATCCCTTGAACCATTACTGATTTCCCATCCAGCTTATCACTTCCGAATTTATACTTCGCGGCTGCCTTCATTCCCATATACACGCCATACGCGGTAATAGGAGATGGATTTCCTGATCCACCTTTAGATTCTGAAATCCCACTTACATAAGGAGTTACCTCACGAACGGTATCCATATCTGAAGTTTCCATTCCTACATCCTCGGCGGTGATGTATTTTCCACCTAAAGAGTGAACGTATTCCCCGAATTTTCTCATCAATTCTGGAGTCTTGTCTTTTTTGGCATCACCTATAATAACAGCTTTTCCTCCACCAAGATTTAGACCGGTGATTGCACTTTTGAAGGTCATTCCCCGGGATAGACGAAGCACGTCATTAAGGGCTTCCCATTCACTGCTGTAATTCCACATTCTGGTACCACCAAGAGCAGGACCCAAAACCGTATTGTGAATTCCTATTATTGCTTTTAATCCTGTATCTTTGTCGTTACAAAAAACCACCTGTTCATGGTTGTCAAAAGAAAGCTGTCCGAATACCGGTGCGGCTTTTTTAAGTTCTTTAGCGTTTAGAACGTCAACTTGCATAACTTGTAAGGTTTTAAAATTATAATTTTCAATATTTCTGAAAATCGTTGAGCAAAAATAATCAATAATTTAATAAAGAGGGTTTTAAGACCTGTTAAAATGGCATATTCTCAAAAATTGATTTCTCCTGAATGAAGCACCTTAAAACCCTTAATAAATTTTTTTTCAAATATAAGTGGAGGTTGGTAATAGGCTTTATCATTACCGTGGCCGCGCGAATCTTTGCGCTTTTTTATATTCCGCTGGCGGGAAGGTCTACCAATGTAATTGAAAATTATATCAATGGAGAGATAACCGATATTGGCTTTGTAAGAAGTGAACTTGCCTGGAACATTTTACTCATTATTGGAGCCACATTAATCGCCGCATTCTTTACTTTTCTAATGAGACAAACCTTTATCGTGGTTTCCCGGCATATAGAGTTTGACCTTAAAAACGTGGTTTATAAACATTATCAGGAACTCTCACTTAATTTTTATAAGAAAAACCGCACTGGAGACCTTATGAATCGCATTAGCGAAGATGTGAGCAAAGTACGAATGTATCTTGGTCCTGCCCTTATGTATAGCGTTACCACCCTAACCTCCAGTGTTGTGGTATTGATCTTTATGATAGAAGCCGCCCCTATTCTCACCATGTATACGGTATTACCTCTCCCTATTCTATCTTACGCTATTTATAAAATCAGCGTTGCTATTCACAAACGCAGTACAATAGTACAACAATACCTTTCAAGATTAAACACTTTTACCCAGGAAAGCTTCAGCGGGATCGCGGTGATCAAATCTTACGGGATAGAGCCGCAAACCGATGAAAATTTCACAGAACTTTCTAATGGCAGCCGGGATAAGAATATCGACCTTGTTAAAGTTCAGGCTTTTTTCTTTCCCCTAATGGTGCTGCTCATCGGGATAAGTAATGTGTTGGTAATCTATATAGGTGGCAGGCAATACATTAATGGTTTAATAGACCTTGGCGTGATCGTTGAATTTTTGCTTTATGTCAATATGTTAACCTGGCCGATCGCCTCTATCGGATGGGTGACTTCCCTGGTACAGCAGGCTGAAGCTTCTCAGGAACGTATCAATGAATTCCTGGATGAAAAACCCGAGATCATCAATCCGAAGGAGGAGCCCGATGAAATTCACGGAGATATCGTTTTTAAAAATGTGAATTTCACCTATGACGATACCAATATTACAGCCTTAAAAAATATTTCTTTTGAAGTTAAAAGCAAAGAAACCCTTGCTATAATCGGGAAAACCGGATCAGGAAAATCCACCATTTTGGATCTTATAGGGAGACTTTATGATGTAGAAGACGGAGAGATCACCATAGATGGCCGGAATATTCAGGAGCTAAACCTTGAAAGTCTGAGAAAAAGCATTGGCTACGTTCCTCAGGACGCCTTTCTCTTTAGCGATTCTATAAGGAACAATATAAAATTTGGAAAGTCTGATGCAACCGAAAAAGAGATCATCGAGGCAGCTAAAAATGCCTCTGTTCATAGGAATATCGTAGGTTTTAGCAAAGGCTATGACACTGTACTTGGAGAGCGGGGAATCACCCTTTCCGGTGGCCAAAAGCAACGGGTTTCCATTGCACGGGCTATTATTCACGATCCGCAAATATTATTGTTTGATGATTGCCTCTCAGCGGTTGACACTGAAACAGAGGAAGAGATCCTCGGTAATCTTTTCCGTATTTCAACTAACAAAACCACCATCATTGTAAGTCACAGGGTCTCTTCAGCCAAGAATGCCGATAAGATCATCATTTTGGAAGATGGGCAAATAGTTCAACAAGGCACTCATTCCCAATTATTAAATCAGGAAGGTTACTATAAAGAACTTTATGCAAAACAGTTAAATGAAAAAGAAATGTGAAATAATTTTGGGGAATGTTAAAAATTTTTAGATTTTTGAGCTACACAAAAACAAACTATTAAAGAATCTATTTATGAGTGATAATGGAATGATGGAGAAAGAAGAAATATTCTCTAAAGTGTTAAGAGCCGGAAGAAGAACTTATTTTTTTGACGTAAGAGCTACCCGCGCCGATGATTATTACCTCACTATTACTGAGAGCAAAAAGTTCACCAACGACGATGGATCTTTTTTCTACAAGAAACACAAAATCTACCTTTACAAGGAAGATTTTGAAGGATTCAACGAGATCCTTCAGGAAATGACCGATTTCATTGTTTCTGAAAAAGGAGAGGAAGTAATTAGCGAACGCCACCAGAAGGATTTCAAGAAAGAGTACGACAACAAGCCGTCTGAAAACGGAGAAGGAACTCCCGCTGAAAAATTTACCAATGTAAGTTTTGACGATATCTAAAAAATTACTTCAGAAAAATTAATTTTAAAAACCGTCCCGATCTTTCCGGACGGTTTTTTATATTCAGGTTTTTTAAAACAATTTCATATGCGATACATTATTACAGCCCTAAGTTTACTTTTTTGCCTGCAGTTTCAAGCCCAGGAGAAAGATATAAGCCTGGATTATTATTTACCGGCAGATGTCACCTACAACCAGGAAATTCCAACCCCACAGGATATACTTGGCTATATCCCCGGAGAATGGCATGTGAGCCACGACCTCCTTCTTAATTATATGAGAGAACTGGCCCGGGTTTCTCCACGAATAAACATTGAAACGCGCGGTCATACCTACGAAAACCGCCCGTTGATCCTGCTTACCATAACTTCAGAAGAGAATCAGGAAAATATAGAAGAAATCAGGAAAAATCATCTTGCCTTAACCGAGGAAAATGCTTCCTCCATAGAAACTGAAGATATGCCCGTGGTGGTAAACCAGGGCTTTTCTATTCACGGAAATGAGGCTAGTGGAACTAATGCAGCCTTACTGGTAGCTTATTACCTTGCTGCAGCAGAAGGCCCTGAAATTGAAGAACTGCTCAACAATACCGTAATCCTGTTTGACCCCTCCATGAATCCCGATGGTCTGCAACGTTTTGCCTATTGGGCAAATACCAATAAATCAAAAAACATCAATCCAGACCCACAGGATCGCGAATACAGCGAAGTATGGCCGGGCGGGCGAACAAATCACTATTGGTTTGATATGAACCGCGACTGGCTTCCGGTGCAGTTAGCTGAATCTCAGGCGCGGCTTACCACTTTTCACAAATGGCATCCCAATATTTTAACCGATCATCATGAAATGGGTTCTAATTCCAGTTTTTTCTTTCAACCGGGAATTCCATCACGAACTCATCCCCTTACGCCTCAAACTAACCAGGATTTAACCCGGGAGATAGGCACATACCATGCTGCCGCTTTTGATGAACTGGGGTCGTTTTATTACACCGAAGAAAATTTTGATGATTTTTATTATGGAAAAGGCTCAACTTTCCCCGACATAAATGGAAGTATCGGAATCCTTTTTGAACAGGCCAGCTCCAGAGGTCATGCCCAGGAAACCGATAACGGAATCCTCACTTTTCCATTTACCATAAGGAACCAATTTACCGCGGCTCTTTCTACCCTGGAAGCAGCAAACAAAATGCGGGTTAAATTGCTGAATTATCAGCGCGACTTTTATAAAAATGCCAGGAATTCAGCCGAAAAAGGAGCCTGGGTTTTTGGAAGCTCTAAAGATGCATCTTCAGCATATGAACTGGCAAAGATCCTGAAAAAACACCAGGTCAAAATCCATGAATTAAAAGAAGATTTTGAGTCAGGTGGAA
Organism: Salegentibacter sp.; assembly: GCF_041642575.1. Classification (NCBI taxonomy): domain Bacteria; kingdom Pseudomonadati; phylum Bacteroidota; class Flavobacteriia; order Flavobacteriales; family Flavobacteriaceae; genus Salegentibacter; species Salegentibacter sp. The sequence goes on from NZ_JBEPWD010000037.1 coordinate 6,809, forward strand.
AGCAATTTAAAAAAGGAAATACTTACGTAGTGCCAAAAGACCAGCGGCAGCACCGACTCGTAGAAGCGATGTTTGAGAAGAGAACTGAATTTCAGGATAGTTTGTTCTACGATATTTCAGCCTGGAATTTTCCTATGGCCTTCAACCTCGATTTTGAAGAAAATGCGAGAATAGGAAATGCGGGTAACGAAATTCAGGATTTAAAAAAGCCTGAGATCGCTGAAACCGAAAGATCTGATTACGCTTATCTAATGGAATGGCATGATTTCTATGCTCCAAAGGCTCTTAATATGATCCTGGAGAAGGGCATCCGCACTAAAGTGGGGATGAAGGAATTCAGCCTGGGCAATACCAATTATGATTACGGCACAATTTTGATCCCCGTGCAGAATCAGGAACTCGATCATGGGGAATTACATGAATTTCTTCAGAAGGTATCATCAGAAAGTAATGTACCAATTAGTGGAATCAATACAGGACTCACCAGCGGGATCAATCTTGGGAGCAATCAGTTTAGAGCAGTCGAACCAGCCAAGGTTGCCTTAATCGTTGGTGAGGGAATCACCCCTTATGATGCCGGCGAAATATGGCATTTATTCGATCAGCGTTATGATATGAAGATCACTAAACTGGACACCCGCAATTTCTCCCGTGCCGATCTTAGCCGCTATACCGATATCATTATTCCTAACTCCTGGGGTAATGCTCTGGGCAAAAATGAAGCTGATAAATTAAAGACCTGGGTTAAAAACGGTGGAACTCTGATCGGTTACCGAAATATGGCCCGTTGGTTTAAACGTCATGATTTTATGGATGTGGAAATCAAAAAAGATTCTTTAGTAGCCGAAGATATCTCTTTTGAAGAACGTAGGGATTTCACAGGAGCCCAGGGCATTGGTGGAGCTATCTTTGAAGCAAAAACCGATCGTTCTCATCCTGTGAATTTTGGTTACAAAGATGATGAGATCGCCCTCTTTCGAAATACCACAATTTTTGTTGAAGCTGATGAGCAGAGCTATAAAAACCCCATAAAATATACCGAAGAGCCATTGCTAAGCGGGTACATAAGCAAACCAAACCTTGATTCTATCGCGGGTACAGTTCCATTTAAACATACCGGAATGAGCCGCGGAAACGTTATTCTCTTTACAGACAATACCAATTTCAGGGCGTTTTGGTTTGGAACCAACAAACTCCTTATGAATGCCATCTTCTTTGGGGATGAGATGTAATAATTAAAGTGAAATCTAAAAGGCCGGAAATTAAAATTTCCGGCCTTTCTTTTATAACATCTTCCGGCTTTTAACCAATTCGCAAACCATTCTCAACTTTTGTATCGGGATTCAACAAAACTATATCATTTTGCTCCCCTACAGCACCAAGAACTAAACATTCACTCATTAGGTTAGCGATCTGTTTCCTGGGAAAATTAACCACCGCCACTACCTGCCTGTTTAATAATTCAGACTTTGAATAACGCTTTGTAATCTGTGCGGAGGTTTTCCGGATACCCAGATCGCCAAAATCGATCTTCATCTTATACGCAGGATTCCTGGCCTCAGGAAAATCCAGCACTTCGATTATTGTACCAACGCGCATATCTACTTTTTCAAAATCTTTCCAGGAAATTTCCATAGCACTAAGTTTTCAGGAAAAATAAACAAATCGGCATAAACCGACGATAATTTGTAAATTTATAAGAAAAAAAAGATGTCCCGTACCCAGTCAAACATGCTTGCCTTAGGAACCCAGGCTCCTCCTTTCAGTCTTAGAGATGTAATAAGTGGAAATATCTATACCCTGGAAGAAATCAGAGGTACCAAGGGCACTTTAATAATGTTTATTTGTAACCACTGCCCTTTTGTAAAGCATGTAAACGAGGAAATTGTACGTCTGGAAGGAGATTACCGCGTGTTGGGATTTGGTTTTGCCGCTATTATGAGCAATGATGTAGAAAACTATCCTGCAGATCACCCAGACAATATGCAGGAGATGGCGAGAAAACATCAGTTCTCGTTTCCTTATCTCTATGATGAAAGTCAGGAGGTGGCTCGCGATTATAAGGCCGCCTGCACCCCGGATTTTTTTCTTTTTGATGAAGAGCTCAAACTCATTTACCGCGGACAACTGGATGATTCGCGCCCGGGTAACGGAATTCCGGTAAATGGCAGAGACCTTAGAGAAGCTATGGATGCCGTGCTTTCCAACAAAAAAATATCAGATAAGCAAAAACCAAGTATGGGCTGTAATATAAAGTGGAAATATACTCCTTAACTCTAATTGTCCACAGGTTTCCTCGCTTCAAATAATTGAAATTCAGACATCCGTTAATCTTTTCATAAACTCTCCTATTACCTGATATTTCGCAGTTTATATGGATGGCGATTTCTTAAATTTATAGGAAGTTTAATAATTAAAAGATATAACGATATGAGTTGTTTAAAATTAGGAGATAAAGCACCGAATTTCGATGCGGAGACTTCAGAAGGAAAAATAAATTTCTATGACTACCTTGGCGATAGCTGGGGAGTTTTGTTCTCTCACCCTGCCGATTTCACCCCGGTTTGCACTACCGAATTAGGAGCAGTTGCCAAATACAAAGATGAATTTGCAAAGCGCAACACCAAAGTTATGGCTTTAAGTGTAGACGATGCAGAATCTCATAAAAAGTGGATAAAAGATATAAATGAAACTCAGAATACCGAGGTAAACTTCCCCATAATCGCGGATGAAGATCGCAAGGTTTCTGAATTGTATGATATGCTTCATCCTAAAGTAGATGATACTTTTACCGTGCGTTCAGTTTACGTTATTGGACCCGATAAGACCATAAAACTGATGATCACCTATCCGGCAAGTACCGGTCGTAATTTTGAAGAATTGCTTAGAGTAATCGATTCCCTTCAGTTAACTGCCTACCAAAAAGTAGCCACGCCGGCTGACTGGAAAAAAGGAGAAGATGTGGTGATTAGTCCATCGGTTTCTAATGAAGAAGCAGAAAAAATGTTTCCAAAAGGATTTAAAGAAATAAGATCTTACTTAAGAATGACTCCGCAACCGGATTCAAAATAGGTATCAGAAAACCTAAAAAAGAAAAACCTCACAGCCGAAAGACTGTGAGGTTTTTTAATGTTTAAACTTATTTTTATTTTACAGCTACAAGCTCCACATCAAATACCAGCGTCGCATTTGGCGGAATAACACCACCGGCACCGCGATCTCCGTACCCAAGATGCGAAGGGATCACGAAACGCGCCTGGTCACCTACTTTAAGCAATTGTATACCTTCATCCCAACCCGAGATAACATGACCTACTCCAAGAGGAAAATCAATGGGCTGATTTCGTTTATAAGAAGAATCGAAAACAGTACCGTCTGCCAGCATGCCTTTGTAATGTACCGATACGGTTTTTCCTTTTTCAGCTTTAGGGCCGCTCCCCTCTTTTTCGATCTTATATTTGAGTCCGCTTTCGGTAGTTTTAAATCCCTGGGATAAATCTCCCATAAGTTCTTCTTCCCGCTTTTTAGCTGCAGCCTCCCGTTCGGCTTTAGCGCCATTAAAAACCCGGAAAGATTCCACAGCGTTAAATTTTTCTGCACTTCCGCCCACTCTCATAATCTCGAGTTCTTTTATCTCATCCCCCTGCTCTATCGCATCAACCACATCCTGACCGGCAACCACACTTCCAAAAACAGTGTGCTTTCCGTCTAACCAGGGCGTTTCCACGTGGGTGATAAAGAACTGACTCCCATTGGTGCCGGGACCGGCATTGGCCATGGAGAGTTTTCCGGGAGCATCGTGCTTAAGATCGGGATGGATCTCATCTTCAAATTGATAACCCGGGCCACCAACTCCCGTTCCCTGGGGATCTCCCCCCTGAATCATAAATTGGGGAATCACCCTGTGAAATTTTAAACCGTCATAGTATCGTTTTCCCTGCGGAAATGCCTGGTTTTCCAGATTTCCTTCAGCAAGGCCAACAAAGTTTCCTACCGTTCCCGGCGCTTTTTCATATTCCAGTTTCACAAGGATCTCTCCCTTGCTGGTATGGAATTTTGCATATAATCCGTCGTTCATATTTTCTTATTTTTTGATTCTCAAAGATAATCCAATTTAACAAATTTGATTAGTTTACCTTTTCTCCATTTACGTATGTTTCTAATACCTCAACCCCTGGAATATCCTGCTCATCGATCACCATAATATCCTTATTCAAAATAATAAAATCGGCGAATTTCCCGGCTTCTATACTTCCTTTTTCCTCTTCTTCAAAATTAGCATAGGCGCCCCAGATAGTCATTCCTTTTAAAGTTTCTTCCCGCGAAAGTGCCTGCTCCTTCATAAAACCATCTTCAGGAAACTGATCGGTATCCTGCCTGGCTGTAGCAGCGTAAAAGGTTAAAAAGGGACTCACCTGCTCCACCGGAAAATCGGTGCCCAAAGGCAAAACGCCTGCCTGGTCCAACAGTTTCTTATAAGCGTATGCTCCTTTTATCCTTTCTTCACCCAACCGGTCTTCTGCCCAGTACATATCACTGGTCGCGTGAGTTGGCTGTACCGACGGAATAATATTCTTGCTGAAATATTTAAAATCTTCCTCATCGATCACCTGCGAATGTTCTATTCTCCAGCGACGATCTTCCCCGTCCTGAAGCAACTTGTCATAGGTTTCCAGCACCAGGTAATTAGCTGAGTCTCCAATGGCATGGGTATTTAGCTGAAATTTTGAATTCGCTACTCTTTCAGCGGTTCTTTTGAAGTCTTCAGGAGAAGAAAGCAAAGCTCCAAAATGACCGGGACGATCGCTGTATTCTTCTTTTAAAGCAGCGCCTCTTGAACCCAACGCACCATCGCCATAAAATTTAACTGAACGAACATTCAGTCTTTCGGTTTTTATAGGGTCTTTATCCAGGTAATGATCCAGGTTTTCCTCAGTATTACTAAGCATGGCATAGATTCTTATTTTAAGCTCCCCTGCTTGCTGCAAACTGTCAATTAGTTCTACCGTGCTTTTATTTATTCCGGCATCGTCTACAGTGGTAAGACCATAGCTGAAACAGATCTCCTGAGCTTCAAGCAAAGCATTAACTTGTTCCTCACGGGATGGAGCAGGCTCGGCATTTTCTACCATTCCCATTGGGTTATCCACAAGAATACCGGTTAATCTACCGTTCTGTTGTTCTATATCGCCACCTTCAAAAGGAGTTTCCGCAGTGATGCCGGCCATATCCAGTGCTGCCTGATTCGCCAGAAGTGCGTGCCCATCTATCCTGGTTATAGCGATAGGAGTATCAGGGAAAAGTTGATCCAGCGTGTCTTTCACGGGAAATTCCTTTACTTCCCAATCGTTTTGATCCCAGCCACGGCCGGTAATAAAACTAACATTTCTTTCTTCCTGAAAAGCCACAATTCGCTCTACTACCTCATCAAAGCTCTTAGTGCCGGTCAGATCTACTTTTTGCTGCTGAAGACCGAGTCCGAAAAAGTGGGCGTGAGCATCTATGAAACCAGGGAATACCGCTTTTCCACCTACATCCAGATCTTCTTTGGCTTTATATTTATCTCTAAGAGCATCGGCAGTACCGGTTTCCAGAAATTTACCATCTTTCACTACAAAGGCCTCAGCAGTTTCAAAATCCGGATTCACGGTATATATTTTCGCATTATACACCAATAGATCTACAGGTTCTTTTTCTTCAGAATTACAGGAATTCAGAAAAATAAGCAGACCTAAAACAAGCAGTAATTTCTTCATTTTAAAATAATTTTGCCTAAAAATAAAAAATGCGCCTCAGGTAAGGCGCATTTTAGTCAAATTTATTAATTCAGCTTAAAACAAATTGGAAATTGCTCTGG
>NZ_JBEPWD010000037.1:12765-22971 GCF_041642575.1 Salegentibacter sp.
GAAGTATCTGCACTAAACACACTTAAAATAAGGAAGGTGGTAGAAACCGGCATTCTCATCCTGGTAAGGATAAGCAATACCAAAGGTGCTATAATCTGCCAGAAGCTAAAGCGTTCAGGATGCGGGTACTTTGAGGTACCATCGGGGCTTAGGAGTCTTTGGTAGGTTACGTCTCCATCAAAAACCACCCAACTAAAACCAACGGTTAACAGGAAAATACTTCCCACAAAAAGCCATAAAACCCACCAACGCTTTGCCTTATTACTTTCAATAAAAGTACCTAAAGACTGTATACTGTCGTTAGCAACTGTCGCGTAAGCTGCGAAAAAGAATCCCAACCACATTCCGGCCTGGGCATAACCGGAAGCAATTCCTGCCATTATAATACCAATTATTACGATTGCCAGGAAGGTTTTCTCTTTAACCAGAACGTCTAGTATATTCAAATACGGTTTACTCCGGTCTACTCTTTTAAATTTTTTTGCCTTTGCCATTTAATTTGGGAATAGAAAATAGGTTAAAATTTATGCGCTGCAATATTATGTTTATTTTTAGTTACCAATGTTGCCTAAATGTTAAGTAAAGCATTTCTAACAAAACAACAAACCACTGAGGTTTAGAGAATTATTCGATGAAATACATAATTAATTTAAAATTGTTTAAATATAAAAGTCTTTTCAAGCAAAAAAGCATCCCTAAAACCGGGATGCTTTTAAATTTTGATAAAAATCATTTCTTGTTTAGAAATCGAATTTATAAGTTACCCCAGCCAGCACCTGAATGCCCTGAACCTGGAAATTAGTCCAACGCATATAATCGTTGTTCAACAGGTTACTTCCTTTTACAAAAGCTGAAAGCTGTTCGTTAAAACGGTACCCTAAATGTGCGTTCAAATCAAGATAGGAATCCAGATTAATGGTTTCCGGGGCGGTATCCATTAGCTGCGGATCTCCAAAACTGCGCAAATCCTTTCTTTCCCCAACGTAGAAAATATTAGTTCCAGCATACCATTTTTCAGTGATTTGATAATCGGCGTTTAATGAGGCTTTAAAATCCGGGAGGTTCCAGGCCTCGGTTTCAGTATCGGTAGAATAATCAAATGCTTCAGCGTTTATCGCAAGTCTGAAATCACGGTTAACGTCTACACTTATCTCTCCAAAAACCGAAAGTGTTCTTACGTCATCATAACGCACATTAAAGGAATTTCCATAGGTATAATCGCTCTCATTATCGATGCTGCCATAGGGATTCCTTCTGAATAAACTTTTATCGAGTTCAGAAACATAACTACCTCGCAGGTTATAACCAATACTATTACTCAACTTCCCTTTGGCTCCTACGTAGGCATTATACTCTTTATTGGTAGGCCTTATCTCAGTATTAGGGGAGACATACGGGTTTCGCTGAACAAAATTATAATAAGTGTTCTGTTCGAGATCACCTTCCACTCCTGCATAGGCCGTAAAATATTCCCCGGCCAGGCGATAGCTTGCCGATACTCTGGGATAGATGTAAAAGTTATTATCTGAATTTTCAGCATCCATACTGTAGAAGAAAGCCAACCCAAGATCCAGGGTGAGATCATCTCTAAGCACCAGCAAACTCGGATTTATACCGAAATTCATAAAAGTAAAATCCATTCCTGAAGCAGTGTTAAAATAAGTCTCCTCAAATTTAGAATTCAAAATATCTGCATAGATATTTGTGGTTATAAGCTCATCGGCAATATTGAATTCAAAAGTACCGGTGGCATCAAAATGATTCTCGGCTGTTTTATAAGAATCTCCTGTATGTCTGAAAGTGGCTTCAGCATTATCGAAGAAAGAATCGTAAAGTTCTATTTCTCCACCTGCATACACCGAATAATAATTTTGCTTAGGATCTATAGTCGCAAGTTCAGTGTCACTCAGGTTTGCTAATGGATCGAGCCCATACCAGTTAAACAACTGGTGTTCGCCTCCAACTTCGGTTTTCCATCCCAGATCGCGGTTCCTGGAAGTGTAGCTAAGATTCATTTCGGTGTCATAGAACTTGTCATCCAGAACAACCCCGTCTATTCCTCCCTGCGAGGAATTATGCCGAAGATAAATCCCGAAGTTATCGCTACGGTTCACTTCCAGGTTACTGTAAAATTCAGCCAGGGCATTGGTATAGTTTCCGAAGCCAAGGGTGGCGTAATTATCAAAAACTTTTACCGGCCTGGAGCGCTCCACTGTGGTCGCTCGTCCCTTGGAAGGGGTGAAAGTTGAAGCAACCGGTACAGAAAATATGCTGTATTTCACCGGCTTCTTTTCCAGGTCTACAGAATCTGCACGAACCGGACTTTCTCTTATTTTATTAGCATCTCCCACCTCGGGAGTGTATGGTTTTATTACAGTAACGGTTTCACTTCCAATGGGGTCCTGGGCAAAAAGAACTCCGCTTAACAAGAATAAACTTAAAAACAGACTTCCTTTTATCGAAACTTTATTCATATTCAGGTAGATTGAGTGACTTTTAATTATTTGTTTCTACTGAAGAGTTAGTTTTCGCCTCTTCAGCTTTTATGCGTGATAGTTCGGTTTTAGCTTCCTGCACGATGTCTGGATAGTTCTCAAAATTATTGATCACATTCTCCAGGATATAGGTAGCCTGGTAGGCATCATCGAGCTGATAAAAGTTTTTACCCATCAGCACGAGGCCTTTGGCGCCCCAACGCTTATAGCCTGAGAAATCCTTTGCAAGGATCTGTACTGCAGCATTTGAAGCCTCATAATTTCCGGCTTTTTGCTTAAAATAAGCATCGTAATATAAAGCTTCAGCAGCGAGCTCTCCTTTGGCATTTTTTTGAACTTCAGCATATGCCGCTTTAGCACGGGCCTCATCCCCATTTTTAATAGCTGAACGGGCAACGATTAGTTGTGCATCGGTTTTAGCACGGGTATCGGCCTGGGAATTACCAAGCACTTTTTCGGCGTATGAAGCCGCTAAATCGGGTCTATCCAATTCATCGTAAGATTTCATCAAATTGGACTGGGCGTAGATCCTGTTCTCTTCGGAAGAAGCCTCATTCTCCAATCTTTCCAGTAAAGGGACTGCCTCGCTGTACTGACTTTTCTCCAGTTTTATCTCTGATAACCTCGCTAAAGACTGCTCGGTGAATTCATTTTTAGGTTTGTTCACCACAAATTCATAATGCTTTTCAGACTTGTCTTCGCTACCCTGACGGTAATAAAGTTGGGCCAGATAGAAATTAGCATTAATGGAGTGAATTCCATTCGGGAAGCTCTCGAGATATTTTTCAAACCCGCTAATGGCACGCTCATTATTATTGTCGAAATATTGATTCTCGGCAGCCTCATAGCTGGTGTTGTCCAGATCGGCATCTGAAACCTCTACAAAATCAACGTTCCTAACCCAGGTAGCATACTCATCGGTACGACCAAGGTCTACATATACCATTCTTGCAGTAGACACAGCCTGCATCGCCTCAGGAGTATTCGGGTAATCACTTACTATTTTTTTTAGGTCGGTAAGTGCCTTTTCGCCCTGGTCTGAATTATAATAGATCAAAGCTTTTCTAAGCATAGCTTTAGGAACAAATGAACTTCCTGAAACTTCCCTGATTAATCGGTCATAAGCCTGAATAGCCTGGGAAGTATTGTTCATCGCTACATAGGTGTTTCCTAATTCGTACAAAGCATCATCGCGATAAGATGAACGGGAATAACGGTTAATGAAACTGTTTAATTCCTGGATCTTAGTATCGTTCCTGTCTACAAATCCGTAGCTAATTGCTCTCTGGAAGGCTGCATAATCGCTGTTGGACACATTGTTATCTATAGCTTTATTGTAAGCTTCCATCGCCGGCCAGTATTGGCTGGTCACAAAATAACTATCTCCAAGCCTTAGTAACGCGTCATTTCTCCTTGCGCTATCCTTGGAATTATCTGAGGTATATTTCTTGAAGTAATCGGCAGCACGGGCGTATTCATTCTTTTTGAAATAGGCATAACCAAGATTATAATCTAAATTTTCCATTTCAGGAGTACCCTGGGCAGCGCTCATTCCGCTGAATTCCCTGTAACCAATGATAGCATCATCTATTCGGTTTATGCTGAATTCACTCTCCGCTTTCCAATAAGTAGCTTGCGCTGTGATCTTTGGATTACGAGGCTCAGATAAAGCTTTTTCGAAATTCCTGATAGCCTCCTGGTAGTCTCCTTCTTCATAAAGCTCCAAACCATAATAATAAGCTACTTTCTGGTAAGCTTGCTTATCGCTGAAGTTTCTGTTGTTCTCCAAAAGTCGCATCGCCTCTTCATAATTCTTTGAGGTAATAAAAGAATCTATGAGTAGAGTTTCCACCTCAGGTTTTGCTTCAGAATCGGGATAGGTTTCCAGGAAAGTGATAAGCACCTGCGAAGGGCTTTCATAGGAATTTCCAATCTCGTAGCTGAGCTTTGCGTAATTAAGGTGTGCATCTTCCTTTATTTCAGCATCAAAATCCATTTCACTGGCATTCTTGAACGCGTTCAAAGCCTGTTGCTTTCTGTCTAGATTCAAATAGCTCTGGGCCAGGTGATAGTAAGCATTCTGTGCCACGGCATTCTTCCCGTCAACTATTTTATTGAATTCTGATACCGCACTGTCATAATCGCCCTGCTTATAATAGGCATACCCCAGCTGGTAGTAATCGGTGTTGTTCCATTTGCCGCGCATTCCGCGGTACTCTTTCAGATAAGGAATAGCCTCCTCATATTGCTGAAGATTGAAATAACTCTCCCCTATTATCTTATTGAGTTCAGATTGTTCTATTCTTGTGGAATTAGGCAGTTGTTCCTTTCCTAATTTAATGGCTTCCTCAAAATTCCCCAGTTTGAAGTTCATATCAGCCTGGAAGTAAGACAGGTTTTCGCTGTAGCGATCGTTGTCTTTAACCTGTTCAAAATTTTCGTTGGCTTCTTCATAATCATCGCCTTCATAGGCCATATAACCTATATAGTATTTGGCCTGGGAACCATATTCCTGGGAATCTCGGACACGTTCCAGGTAGGTTTTTGCCTGATCATACTGGTTTGCTCTAAAATAGGCATATCCATTATTGAAATAGTAACGTTCGCGATCCTTGCGGCTCATACTTCTTTCATCTACTTTATCATACCATTTAAGGGCAAGCGCATATTTTCCGGTTTCAAAATAATAGTCGGCTACATCAATGTAGGCTGTGTTGGTTTTAGTACTGGTAGGGTATCGGGTTACAAAACGCTCCATCAGCCTATCTGCCCCGGGTTGGTTTAGTCGAACCGCAGCATTAGCGATGTAATAAGCACAATCGCCTTTAATTTTTTCGTCTTCAGTCTCATCCATCACCTCATCAAAAAGATTTTGGGCAGCGAGATATTGTTCATTGTTATAAAGCTCGAGCGCACGGTTAAAATCAGCCAGCTCGTGAGTATATGCTGCCGACTGCTGAGCGATTCCCGAAACAGAGAGAGAAAGGAAAGCTATAAGCAGGAATGCCTTGTTAAGTCTCATGAATATTTATTTAAGTTGATGTTCAAAGATATTTAAACCTTGCTTTATTAACGCAGGTTTACAGCTATAATTATGTTAAGGAGAAAAAAATAGAATACACTCCTTCGCTTTCGAAGAGGATAGATCCCGAGGGAAGCAAGGCGATATAAGAAACAAAGCTAAGAGGGAATTTACAGATATTTGACAGCCAAATATTTAGGACTGATTAAAAATTGTAAACCACATAACCTTCCTGCACTCTTTTTGAGATCGTGGTTAATGCTGAAAGCGCTATTTCTGTATGTTCGAATAATTGGTCTGCTTTAATATCTCGGGCTAAAAGAGATTGGCCGCACACCACAACCCTGACTCCGGCTTCGTGCAATGCATCCAGGATTGGCAGGTTAGGATTATCATATGAAGTTTCAAAAAATTCCTGATAGGTTTTATCCTCGAAAAGAGACATTACTGCCGTCCCGTGAACTACCACAATAACTTCCAGGTTTTCTTTTGAAACTCCGCCCACGCCATGTAGGTTTAGCAAACGTGCAGTATTAATAAGTCCCCAGATAGGTTTGGAGAAATCAGGTTCTGCATCGGGATTGCCTCTGTTGGTTTCCGCCTTCATGAGGTCAACCAGAAGTTTGGTTTTTTTATTTTCAGGCAATTCAACCACTTCTTCAATTTCATATACGCCTCCAAAATCTTTTACAATCGGAAATTGGGCATCGCCTTTTTGAGCTGTAGCAAAATTAATGGAGAAAAGAAAAACGACGATTAATGATAATACTGGTTTCATAGATTCCGGAATTTAAGGGCTATAAAAATAAGCAATTGTTCTCCACAATTTCAATTTTAATTAAACCGTTCTTCAATTACTAATCTTAAGCCGTAAGCTGTTTGACTATGTAAAATTAGTTCTTACTTTTACCCATAAATCATAATTCTATGTCTGAAACCATCCTGGACCTTAAAAATGCCGCTATTTACCAACGGGAAAGCCTTATACTATCAGAGGTTGACGTAACCGTAAACAAAGGAGAATTTGTTTACCTTATTGGAAAGACCGGAACGGGAAAAAGTAGTTTTATGAAGACACTTTACGGGGATCTCCCGCTTTCCGAAGGCGAAGGTACGATTGTAGATTATAACTTAAGAACTCTTAAGGAAAAGGATATTCCTTATTTACGCCGGAAACTAGGCGTGGTCTTCCAGGATTTCAAACTGCTAACCGATAGAAATATTAAAGATAATCTGCTTTTTGTTTTGAAGGCCACCGGCTGGAAAGATCAGAAAGCGATGGATCATAAGATCGACGAGGTACTTGATAAGGTTGGAATGAAAAGTAAAGGTTTTAAATATCCGTATCAGCTTTCAGGAGGAGAACAGCAAAGGGTGGCTATTGCAAGAGCCCTGCTCAATGACCCGGAACTTATCCTGGCAGATGAACCCACCGGGAATCTCGACCCTCAAACTTCAGTGGAAGTGATGGAAGTGCTTCAGGAAATAAGCAAGAACGGCAACACTATTCTTATGGCAACGCACGATTATGCGCTTCTGCTAAAATATCCGTCGAAGACCTTAAAATGTGACGGGCAAAGGGTATTTGAAGTGGTTCAGAAATCAGTTTAATTTTCTGAAGAGTAATGCTGAAATTACAGTTTACGGCTTCACTTCGTCTGCCAATACGCGAGTAGTCTTATTGATAAACAGGTAATAGAAATTCACGCCAACAATTATCGCGTTAGTGGCAATAACCGGCCACGAATCGATCATTACTCCGTAAATAATAAAAGCCACGCAGCCAATTGTGTTCACGATCCTTAGCGTGATGATATTTTTCATAAAGAAAGAGATCGCTACAAAGAAAGAGGCGACATAACCAATCCATTCGGTAAGACTAACTCCTAATATTTCCATATCCTGCAAAAATAAAAAAGACGCCGTAGCTGTTGCTATGACGTCTTTCATTATAAATTATCTTAAACTATTTTATTTCTCTTACGCTCGTTTTCGGTAAGGTAGATCTTTCTTAGTCTAATATGCTTTGGGGTTACCTCAACATATTCATCTTTCTGAATATATTCCAGCGCTTCTTCCAGCGAGAACTTAATTGCCGGTACGATCTTGGCCTTATCATCGGCTCCTGATGAACGCACGTTAGAAAGTTTCTTGGTTTTGGTGATATTTACAGCCATATCATCCTGGCGTGAATTTTCACCAATAACCTGACCTTCATAAATATCTTCACCCGGATCTACGAAAAATTTACCGCGATCCTGAAGCTTATCGATAGAATAAGGAATAGCTTTTCCTTTTTCCATAGAGATAAGAGAACCGTTTTGTCGCTGCGGAATTCCACCTTTTAATGGCTGGTATTCCTTAAAGCGATGAGCCATAATTGCCTCTCCTGCAGTTGCAGTAAGTAGCTGGTTTCTCATCCCGATAATTCCTCTTGAAGGAATCATAAACTGAATGATCATACGCTCGCCACGGGTTTCCATGCTTAGCATCTCCCCTTTTCTCATGGTTACCATTTCCACGGCTTTTCCTGAAACGGCTTCGGGTAGATCAATAGTTAATTCTTCAACAGGTTCCATTTTCACTCCGTCATATTCCCTGATGATTACCTGAGGCTGACCTATCTGAAGTTCATAACCTTCTCTTCGCATGGTTTCGATCAAAACAGAAAGGTGCATTACTCCACGCCCGTAAACAAGAAATTTATCGGCGCTATCGGTTTCTTCAACTCTAAGGGCAAGGTTCTTCTCCAACTCCTTGGTCAAACGTTCCTTGATATGTCTTGAGGTCACGAACTTTCCATCTTTTCCGAAGAAAGGAGAATCGTTGATCGTGAAAAGCATACTCATGGTAGGCTCATCGATAGCGATGGTTTTTAGACCTTCAGGATTTTCAATATCGGCGATGGTATCCCCAATTTCGAAACCTTCAAGACCAACCAGGGCACAAATGTCTCCCGCCTGTACTTCCTGAACCTTTAAACGGCCAAGGCCTTCAAAGGTAAAAAGCTCCTTTATTTTGGTTTTTTTGACAGTTCCATCTCGTTTTACAAGAGATACCTGCATTCCTTCTTTCAGCGTTCCACGTTGCAGTCGGCCAATGGCGATCCTTCCGGTGAAAGACGAAAAGTCTAAAGAAGTAATAAGCATTTGTGGAGTTCCTTCCTCAATCTTTGGAGCAGGAATATGTTCAAGAACCATATCTAAAAGAGGTTCTATATTTTCAGTTCTAACGTCGGGATCGTCACTCATCCAATTATTCAGGGCAGAACCATAAACCGTTGGAAAATCAAGTTGCCATTCTTCGGCTCCAAGTTCAAACATCAGGTCAAAAACCTTCTCGTGAACCTCATCTGGAGTACAGTTGGGTTTATCAACTTTATTCACAACCACACAAGGCTTAAGGCCCAGGTCGATAGCTTTTTGAAGTACAAATCGGGTTTGAGGCATAGGTCCTTCAAAGGCATCTACAAGTAGCAGCACCCCATCGGCCATATTTAAAACCCTTTCTACTTCCCCTCCAAAGTCGGCGTGACCAGGAGTATCAATAATATTGATCTTGGTGTCTTTGTAAACAACCGATACGTTCTTGGAAGTAATAGTGATTCCGCGTTCGCGTTCCTGATCATTACTATCAAGGATAAGATCCCCGGTGTTTTGATTGTCGCGAAACAAGCGGCAGTGATACATAATTTTGTCAACCAGAGTGGTTTTCCCATGGTCAACGTGGGCAATAATTGCAATGTTTTTAATAGCTGTCATATAAGCGCCTCATTTTTAAAAGTCTGCAAAGGTACGCCTATTTTTAAAGATTATCCTGCTAAAATCCTGAAAATGGGAAAATAAAACCTAATAAGCATTTATTTTTGCTCGGCTCTGGTTTTCAGATAGATAAATCCCGCAAGATATAAGCTTCCAATAATACCAAAACCGATGGGTAATAAAAATTCCTCGGGCTTCTGTGTTAAGAAGAAGGCTACAGCCGCGAACATGATCCCGGCATTGATCAGGCATCGTTTAGGGGTGTAGAATTTTTTAAATTGTTCTTTTAAAGCCTGCATAAGTCTAAAATTTGCCGCAAAGCTAAGGCTTTTTTAAGGAAACTATTGCTCATCTGCCGAAGGACCATAAGTTGCCGGTACAGGAATATCCAGCAACCTGAAATAAACTCCTAACTGGGCTCTGTGATGCGGGATCTGATTCAACACCATCATTCGCAGGACATTGAATTTAGGCATATCCATCAGCACTTTTTCATCCCGAATCATCTTCCAGTTCTTTTCGAATTCGCTGTCGGGTTTTCTTAAGGCTGCTTCCGCCTCGGCGGTATTATTACGAAGTACTTCCAGGATACTTTCAATATCACTAAAATCCGGTGGTTTGCAACCCTCCATATCCATTTCGTCCAATTCCATAGTGGCTGTGATCCAGCTGGGAATTTCTGCGAGATGGTTTGCCAGTTGCCGGATGCTCATCGATTTGGGATGCGGTTTCCAGTCCATTTTATCCTGCGGAATACGTTTCAGGAATTTTTCGGTTAAAACCACTTCATGCTGAAGTTCTGAGAGCAGACATTTTTGAAGCTCCATAAGACTAAGGATTAATCGATTAAATTACAACAAAAATATATTTACCGGTATTTATTTCTTCAGTATAATTTTGGGTGAATTCCCTTTTTTCATGAAAATTG
>NZ_JBEPWD010000038.1:0-16352 GCF_041642575.1 Salegentibacter sp.
TGGTTCCCAGCAATTCATGCCATTCGTCTACCACAACGGCATTGAGGTTTTTGAATGTCATATCGTAGTTTTTTGAAGAAAGTAAAAGCTGAAGACTTTCCGGTGTAGTGATTAGCAAATCCGGCATAGCTTTTTTTTGCGCGGCTCTTTCCTTTTGGGAGGTATCTCCGGTGCGAATCCCTACCGTTAATCCGCTACCTATTTCATCGGCAAAACGCCGGGCAGCCTGTTCAATTTCTACCGATAGCGCCCGAAGCGGTGTAAGCCAGATCGCTTTTAAGCCTTTTTTAGGCTGGGTTTTGTATTCCGGGTTGTTTTTTAAATAATCCAACACGATAGGAATCCACAGGGCATAGGTTTTCCCGCTACCTGTTGGGGCGTTGAGGAGGCCATTCTTTCCCTGTAAAAAAGCCGCCCAGGTTTGTTTTTGGAATGGAAAAGCTTTCCAGTCTTGCTGCTCAAACCAGGTTTCTGCTATTTTGGTTAGTTGGTTTCTGTTCATTTCTGAAAGACCTCACAGGTTTTTGAAACCTGTGAGGTCTATTTAAGTTAGTTATTTAGGTATCAAAGCCTTCAACTCTTCAAGGGTATTTGCCTCGTGAATATTCTTATCTGTTCGCCAGCGCACCATTCTCGGGAACCTGGTGGCCACCCCGCTTTTATGCCGTTTAGATTCTGCTATCCCTTCAAAAGCGATTTCAAAAACGTGGTGTGGGGTTACACTTCTTACCGGCCCAAATCGTTCCAGGGTGTTTTTTCTGATCCAGGCATCAAGTTTTCTGAATTCAGCATCGGTGAGGCCGGAGTATGCTTTAGCAAAGGTTACCAGCTCCTTTTTCTCCTCATCCCATAAACCAAAAGTATAATCGGTGAAAAGATTGCTTCTTCTGCCATGACCTCGCATTGCGTAAGTGAGCACGGCATCAACCGTTAGCGGGTCAACTTTCCATTTCCACCAATCGCCTTTTTTTCTTCCTACTAAATAAGGCGAGTCCAGTCGTTTCAGCATCAAACCTTCCGATTTCTCTTCCCGTGCTCTTTCTCTTTCTTCTGCAACTTCAGTCCAGGAATTAAAAGAAATTTTTTCAGATAAATGAAGAGGAGAATTTTCAGAAGAGACTTCAGAATAGAGCATCTCAAGAACCTCTCGTCTTTCAGCAAAAGGATGATTTCTGATATCTTTCCCCTTCCATTCCAAAACATCGTAAGCCTTGAGGATTACCGGAGTCTTTTTCAGAAGATTTTTACTGATGTTTTTCCGTCCAATCCGGGTTTGAAGATCCTTAAAAGTGCCTATCTGACCGTTAGGAAATGAGAGGATCTCACCGTCCAAAACAGTTCCATTGGGAATGGCTCCAACGAAATCCTGGAACTCCGGATATTTGTCGGTAACCAGTTCTTCACCCCGGCTCCAAACGAATAATTCATCGTTGCGAACAATGACCTGGGAGCGAATGCCATCCCATTTATGTTCGGCGCTCCATTGGGAAACATCTCCCAAATCCTCTACCTCACCATCTATGGCGTAGGCCAGATAAAAAGGATAAGGTTTTGAAAGGTAATCTTCCTCGTTTTCTTCGAGGATAAGACTTGAAAAGCTTGTTTTTGAGGGCTTCCAGTTTCCCATCATCTTATAAGCCAAAATATCTTCATCTATATCAGTAGCACTGGAAAGTGCCCGGGTCATTAATTTCTGACTCACCCCTATTCTGAAACTTCCGGTGATAAGTTTGGTAAAGACAAATCGCTCGTAATAATTCAGCGAAAGCCAATTCTCAAGCAGGTATTCCTTTTTTTCCTCTTCACTTCGCGGCTTGAGGTTGATTATTTCTTGAAGAAACTGACTCAGACTTTTTTCTGAAGATTCTTCTGCAGGGGGAATTACCAGGGCAATTGTTTCTGCCAGGTCTCCCACGATATGATAAGATTCTTCGAACAACCAAAGTGGAATTTCGGCCAATTCTGAAGCCCAGTTTCGCATCAGGGTAGTATTCACAGGTCTTGGTGGGCGGCGATGAGAAAGAATTGCTATGGTCCAGACCTTATCCTTATCTGGAGCCGATTTGAAATAATCGGTAAGGGCCTCAACCTTCAGGGAAGTTTTATTTGTGGTGTCTAATGTTTTTATTAATGCTGCGAATCTCTTCATAATGTGTAGTTCCCAAAGGCGGAAATCTAATTTTCAACTTTTACTTCCAGTTCTCCCATTTCGCCTTCGAATTGCGTTTCTACCGTCCTGGCATCATAGCCTTGCTCGCACAGAAATCGGGAAAAAATATCGGTGTAACCGTGAGTACAGATTATCTTTTCTGCTTCAGTAGCCTTAATGGATTTTAGCAACCCCTGCCAGTCACAATGATCTGAAAGTACAAAACCACGATCAATAGCACGCCTTCTCCTTGCGCCTCTAAACGTCATCCAACCGCTTGCTGATCCCGTGACATAAGGCGTCATTTTTTTTATCCAGGGAGACCCGTGCGCACTTGGTGGTGCAATGACCATATTCCCTTTTATTTCATCCTTTTTTACATCGCGGGTTATCCTGGTTGTCTCGGGGAAATCTACCTGAGAACGGAGGACTTCTGTCATATTTTCAATTGCGCCATGAGTGTAAATTTTTCCTATGGAAGAGTCTAAATGCTTGAGCAGGCGCTGGGCCTTACCAAGAGAATATCCAAAAAGCACCGAAGTTCTGCCGTCTTCTCTGTTTTGTTGCCACCAGGAATTGATCTCATCAAAAACTTCATTTTGCGGTTGCCACTTAAAAGCTGGGAGACCGAAGGTACATTCAGTAATAAAAGTATGACATTTTACAGGTTCAAACGGCACTGCCAGTCCGTCGTTTTCATCTTTATAATCACCGCTAAAAACCCAGATCTCACCTTTATGTTCCACACGTATTTGCGAAGAGCCAATAATATGACCGGCCGGATGCAGTGAGAATTTCACCCCGTTTATGGTAAAAGTTTCATTCCATTCTTTTCCGCTCACTTCAATATCCCCCAAGCGATGTTTTATTATTGGAATATTACTGTGATGTGTTATATACTTTTTATGCCCCAAACGGGAATGATCGGCATGGCCATGAGAAATAATGGCTTTATCTACCGGTTTCCAGGGGTCGAGATAGACATCGGCAATGGCACAGTAAATACCTTTATCATCAAATACTAAAAGGGGTTTCTCCATTCCTAAAGGGCTTATTACTGAAATTACCCAAAATGAACCGCATAAAAAAAGGATTAAGAAAAGATTAGCGAAAGTCTAAAACACCATCTTTTTAGCAGATTTTTAAAAGAAAATGCTTTTGGCTTTAGCTATATTTGTAGTATAAAACTCAATAAAATGTCAATTTCAGATTTATTCGGATCAGGGGAACATCTTCGAAACATTAATCATTTTGCCTGCATTGTAAACCTGGCAAGTGTAGATGGAGAGATCAATGAACAGGAAGAAACTCTTTTAAGACGTTTCGCCCATAAGCTGGACATCAACGAAACGGAATATAAAATGGTAATTAGGAATTCCAATGAATTCCCTGTAAATGCCTACAACAGTGTGGAAGAGCGCCTTGAGCGCCTTCACGATCTTTTTAAGATCATTTTCGCGGATAGCAGTATTGACCGTGGAGAAGAGGAGCTAATAAAACGCTATGCCATTGGGCTGGGTTTTTCCAGCGAAGCTTCTGAAGCTATTATCAAACGTTCTATCCAGATTTTCACAGGTCAAATAAGTTTTGACGACTATAGATTTCTGTTAGAAAAAGAAGATTAGTACCTAAGATACAGTTTAAAAAATCCCGCAAAAGCGGGATTTTTTATTTCATAAAAGCTAGATCTTATTGATATTTTCTCATAAATTCTTCGGCTTTTTCTACCATCTTTTTGCTTCCGGCGAAAAAAGGTGCCCGCTGATGCAATTCGGTTGGTTCAATATCCAGAATTCTGTTATAACCATCACTGGCTTTGCCTCCTGACTGCTCAATAATAAATGCCATAGGATTACATTCATAAAGCAATCTTAGTTTACCGTTAAATGCTTTTGAACTTTTCGGATAAATGAAAATTCCACCTTTTATCATATTCCGGTGTATATCAGAAACCATTGAACCAATATACCTGGAGGTATAAGGCCGGTCTTGTTTCTCTTCCTGGCAGTATTTAATGTATTTCTTTACTCCTTCTGGAAAGTGCACGTAATTACCCTCGTTAATAGAGTAAATTCTACCCTCTTCCGGAAATTTCATGTCAGGATGGGAAAGATACCAGGATCCCAGCGCGGGATTAAGCGTAAAGCCGTTAACTCCGTGGCCGGTTGTATAGACCAACATTGTAGAGGTCCCATAAATTATATATCCGGCAGCTACCTGTTTATTTCCAGGTTGAAGAAAATCTTCTTTGGTAGCGGGAGTGCCAATTGGTGTAACCCTGCGATAAACCGAAAATATAGTTCCTACAGAAACATTAACATCAATATTTGAACTTCCGTCGAGAGGATCCATTAAGACCACATATTTATTCTTATGATCGTTATTGCAACCGGCAATTGTGATGAAGTCGTCATTTTCTTCAGAAGCTATTCCGCAAACGATCTCCCGGTTGGTAAGGGTTTGAATGAATTTCTTATTGGCATAAACATCCAGTTTTTGCTGATCTTCTCCCTGAATATTGGTTTCTCCATAAGCTCCAATAATATCCACAAGTCCCGCCTTATTCACTTCATGGTTCACCACTTTTGCAGCAAGGCGTATGGAATTGATCAATCTTGATAGTTCTCCGGAGGAATAGGGGAAATCTGCCTGATTATCTATTATAAATTCCCCGAGGGTTTGATATTGCTTAGCCATACTTATGTTTTTGTGGTTCAAAAATATTTAAAATAAACACTTACTACAACGTTTTCGCTTATTATATATTTCAAGTTGTATTTTTGTGTTAAACGAGATGGAAAAATGAACTATACTATTAGAGAAGCAACTCCCGAAGATATGCCAGAAGTTCTGGAACTTATAAAAGAACTGGCAGAGTTTGAAAAAGAGCCCGATGCTGTAATTGTCACAGCTCAAGACCTTAAAAAGGATGGTTTTGGCGAGAATCCATCTTTTATATGTTTTGTTGCTGAAGTAAACGGGAAAATTGAGGGAATGGCACTTTGTTATTTCCGGTATTCAACCTGGAAAGGAAAAACCGTCCACCTTGAGGATCTGGTGATTAGAAAAGAATTCAGACAAAAAGGCCTGGGAAAGGCATTATATACCAAAATAATCGAGTTTGCTAAAAAAGAAGGAGTAAAACGGGTAGAATGGGTTGTGTTGGACTGGAATACCCCTGCGAAAAACTTCTATACCAAAACTGGAGCATTTGTCTTTGATGACTGGTGTACCGTGCAGATGGATGAACAGGCCATGGATGAATATCTTAAAAAAGCACGTTAATTTAAAGCTAAGCCGCGGGTGATTTACTAAATCTATTCCTAATTTTGAATTAGGACCAACTTAAAAACCAGAAATTATGAGTATAGATTACAAAATCAGGGAAGCTAAACGCGATGATATGCCTGCCGTTCTTGAACTTATAAAAGAATTGGCAGCTTATGAAAATGCTGCCGATGAAGTTGAGATCCACCTTGACGATTTGGTAAAAGAAGGTTTTGAGGAAAAACACTTTAAATGTTTCGTCGCAGAAGTAAAAGGTAGGATAGAAGGAATGGCGCTGGTTTATTTCCGCTTTTCTACCTGGAAAGGCCGCACGGTTCACCTTGAAGATCTTATTGTGCGCAAAAAAATGCGTGGTACAGGTCTCGGGGGAGCTCTTTACAACGAGGTAGTAAAATATGCCTATGAAAACGGCGTTAGACGTGTAGAGTGGGTAGTTTCTGAAGGGAACAAAAATGCAATAGAATTCTATGAGAACACCGGTGCCGAAATAAAGAAAAACTGGTACACCGTGCATATGGATGAGAGCGGAATCCAAAAAAACGTTGAAAAACTCGAATGAAAATATACAAGTTTGGAGGAGCTTCAGTAAAAGATCCTCAAGCAGTAAAAAACCTATTAAAGCTATTAACATCTAAAGACAATGGCAAGCTTCTTATCGTGATTTCAGCGATGGGAAAGACCACAAATGCCATTGAAAAAATTGTTTCAAAATATCTGGAGAACCAACAGATTCCAGGAGAACTTCAGGAATTAAAAAATTCCCATCTGGAGATTGCAAGAGAACTTTTTCCCGACCCTGCCCATCAGGTTTACAAAAAATTAACTCGTTTTATTGAGGAAGTTCGGAATTTCATGGAGCATAATAAATCCAATCGCTATGATTATGTTTATGACCAGGTTGTGAGTTACGGCGAGTTATTATCAACCATAATAATTAGCGAATACCTCAATTCCCATAATTATAAAAACACCTGGGTGGACGCCAGAACGGTTATAAAAACCGACAACACTTATCGCGATGCTCAGGTAAACTGGGAAGAAACCCAGGAAGCGATCGAAAGGAAAATAAACCGAAATCAGATAACTATCACCCAGGGGTTTATCGCTTCTGATGCCGATAATTTTACCACTACCCTAGGCCGGGAAGGAAGTGATTATACTGCAGGGATCTTTGCCTATTGCTTAAATGCCGAAAGTCTTAGCATCTGGAAAGATGTCCCCGGAGTCCTGAATGCCGATCCAAGGGAATTCACGCAAACTTCCCTCTTAAACCAAATCTCTTACGAAGAAGCTATCGAGCTCGCTTTTTACGGTGCTTCAGTTATACACCCAAAAACCCTGCAACCTCTTCAAAAGAAAGAGATTCCGCTTTACGTTAAATCTTTTGTACAACCGGATGGGAAGGGTACCTCAGTGAGCCGAGGCAACCGGATAGAACCCGAGATTCCTTGTTTCATTGTGAAGAAAAACCAGGTACTTATTTCACTCTCTTCCCTGGATTTTTCTTTTATGGTTGAAGAAAACATCAGTGAGATCTTTAGGCTCTTTCACCTCTACCAGATGAAGGTTGACCTTATTCAGAATTCGGCTATCAGTTTTTCGGTTTGTGTAGATAATAGGTTTAATCAACTGGAGAAGCTAATTCAGCACTTAAAAGCCAGGTTCAGGGTAAAATATAACACAGGAGTTTCTCTCTATACAATCAGGCATTTTAATGATGCGGCGATTGCCGGCCTGGAAAAAGACAAAGAAATTCTTCTGAAGCAAATAACCCGCGATACCGTACAATTGGTAACACGTAGCTAAATCCCATATTTGGCTTTCACGCCTGTTAATTTCATGTTATTCTGAAGCTTGTTTTAGGGAAACTTTCATTTCATTCTTATCTTTCAGGATATACCAAAAAACAATAAAAATATTATGGAAAGGATACTTATCGCAGGAGCGACAGGACATACAGGAAAAAGGGTGATAGAAATCCTCAACAATACTCAAAATTTCAAACCAATTGCTATGATTCGTGATGAATCGCAAAAACCGATGTTCGACGATATGGAAGTCGAAACTGTTTTTGCCGATCTCGAAGAAGATATCGAACACGCATTTAAAAAGATAGACCGGGTGATCTTTGCCGCAGGATCAGGCGGTGAAACCGGACCGGAAAAAACCATAAGCGTAGACCAAGAAGGTGCAAAGAA
The DNA here is from genome assembly GCF_041642575.1 of Salegentibacter sp. NCBI lineage: Bacteria > Pseudomonadati > Bacteroidota > Flavobacteriia > Flavobacteriales > Flavobacteriaceae > Salegentibacter > Salegentibacter sp. Next base: position 7,636 of record NZ_JBEPWD010000038.1, read on the forward strand.
AATGGTGGATGCCGCGAAAAAATTCAAGGTGAAAAAATTCATCATGCTCAGTGCGATGGGCACGGATGATCCTTCTCAAAACAAGGACCTTGAACATTACCTGAAAGCTAAAAAAGAAGCCGACGATTATCTTGTAGACAGCGGGATTCCTTACACTATAGTGAGACCCGGCGCCTTAACCGATGACCTCGGGCTTGCAAAAGTAAAAGTTGCACCAAAACTTGAAGAACGCGGAGAGATCTCCCGGGATGATGTTGCTTTTTTACTGGTTATGTGCCTCGCCGATCCACTGGCTAAGAATATGGCTTTTGAAGCTTTAGAAGGTGAAGAATCAATAAAATCAGCGCTTATTGAATTAAGTCAGAATAACTAATGAATAGAGGCGGTTTTCTATAATTTTTCTGAAAGCCGCCTCTTCATATCTTATTTCTCGGAAATTCCTATTTCTTATCTCCTTTCCCGAATTTTCCAATTATTTTCCCGGCGATCACACTGGCCAATCTCTCGTGAGATTCTACCGTCCACCCCGCAACATGCGGACTTAGAATAACATTTTGCAAAAACATTAGCTCCTGCATGGCCCGGGGAATATTATTTTCTACACTAAGTGCAATTTTCTTCTCATTTGAAAAAAGACTTTCAAAAGAATCCTTTTCATATTCCAAAACGTCCAGGCCTGCGCCCAGGATACGACCATCTTTAAGGGCCTCAACAAGGTCCTCAGTAACCACGCTTTTTCCACGGGCAGTGTTGATGAACCAAAAGGGTTTATTAAATTTTCCGATGAATTCCTTATTTATCATCTGGTTGGTTTCAGGAGTTAAGGGAGTATGCAGACTTACTACATCCACCTTTTCTGCGAACTCTTCAAAAGAGACCTGACTGGCATTTTCATCTCCTACGTTCTCCTTAATATCATAGCAAAGTACTTCTACCTCAAAACCTCTGAGTTTCTTGGCAAAGGCCTTTCCCATATTTCCATAACCTATAATTCCTACGGTTTTTCCATCCAGTTCCAGGCCCCGGTTTTCTTCCCGGTGCCACAGGCCATCTCTTACTTCACGATCGGCTTTGTTTAATCTATTAAAAAGGGATAAAAGCATTCCCAGTGAATGTTCGGCTACGGCGTTCCGGTTTCCTTCAGGAGCAGAGAATAGTTCGATATTATGTGCTTTTGCATATTCCACATCAATGCTTTCAAGACCGGCACCAACTCTTGCTATAAATTTCAGGTTAGGCGCAGCGTCAATGAATTCTTTATCAATGGTATACCGGCTTCTTATCACAATCCCATCATACAAATGCTGATTAGCCAGAGTATCTTCCCTGGTTTGAGTGTAGCCTTCAATATTATGATGGCCCGCTTCTTCCAGCTGTTTCATGAGTGTTGGATGATTTGTATCCGCGTGTAAAATGATCATTTAAGTTTATTTTAATTCTGAGAAAATTACGAAGCACCTGCCTTTCAGAAGCTTAATTCTGACGCTGCAAGTGCAACAAACAAAGATAAAGAATGATGCCGAAACAATGAAAGATACCACCAGCGGTTCTAAAAACCAAGGATGGCTTTTGATAAATAAAAGAAGTGAGAATTTCCGAAAATATCTTTAGTAATAATAAAAAACGGCCTGGTTTCAATTACTGAATCTGAGCCTCAAATTCTAGCTGATGATTATATTTTAGGATAGTCATCTACCGTTAAGGTACTGGCTACATTTCCGGTATGTTTTAAACTGAGGTTTTCAAAGAGCATAATATGTACTTCTTCCCCGTCATCTGTTTTAGGACAATGCTTCACCCCTTTTGGAACCACCAACATTTCTCCCTCTTTCAAAGTTTCAGTTCTATCTTCAAATTGAATATAAAGTTTGCCTTTTATTACCTGAAAAAGTTCGTCTTCTTCCTCATGTACATGCCAAACAAATTCTCCGGTTACTTTTGCCAGTAAGATCTGCATATCATTTACTACTGCAATTTGATGCGGATGCCAGTGTTCACTAAATTTGGTAAGCTTCTCTTGTATATTGATAGTTTTCATAGTAGTATTCTAAAAACCAAGAATGACTTTAGATAAATAAAAGAATAGAAATATTCCCAAAATATCGTTGCTGGTGGTAATAAATGGTCCGGTGGCAATTGCCGGATCAATACCGCGCTTATCGAGAATAATGGGAACGAAGGTCCCTATAAGTGCCGCCAAAATGATAACGCTCAATAATGAAAGAGCAATAGAAAGACTCACTAGTTGTGGCTGCCCCACAATAAGCCCAAAAAGGATTATTAATAAGCCCAGAACAACACCATTGATTAGACTGAGACTTAGTTCCTTTAAGAGTCGCTTAAAGAGGCTGCCACGAAGATTATTATTAGCAAGTCCCTGAACGATTATCGCACTGGATTGTACTCCCACATTCCCGGCCATCGCCGCGATTAGCGGGGTGAAAAAGAACAAAACAGGATACTTTGCCAATGCTTCTTCAAAACCCTGCATCACATACACACTCCCTAATCCACCAAAAAGGCCAAGTACCAACCAGGGTAGTCTTGCACGGGTAAGTCGCCACACACTGTCATCGGCTTCTACACCTTCAGAGATACCTGCTGCCATTTGATAATCCTTTTCGGCTTCTTCCTTGATGAAATCTACAATATCATCAATGGTTACACGGCCTACTAAACGGCCCATTTCATCAACTACAGGGATAGCTTCCAGGTCATATTTCTGCATTATTCGGGCAACTTCTTCCCCGTCTGTATGCACATTCACATAATCCACCTGTGGGATATAAATATCGCTGATGTTGGCACGACTTGGCGCAGTTAGCAAATCCTTTAAAGATAGCCTTCCCTTTAATTTATTTTTATCGTCTACAACATAGATGGAATGAACGCGGGTAACGTTCTCGGCTTGTTGCCGCATTTCGGTCATACATCCGGTAACACTCCAGTTTTCGTTAACCTTTACGAGCTCTTTTGCCATAAGACCCCCGGCAGAATCCTCATCATAGCGCAAGAGCTCCACGATGTTATCGGCGTGTTCCTCATTGGCCATTTCGGCGATAACATTTTGCTGTCGCTCCAGGGAAAGTTCAGAAATGATATCGGCGGCGTCATCCGTATCCATTTCTTCCAGCTCATCGGCTATTTCCTTTGGGGTAAGTGTATCCAGAATGCGCTCCCGAACAATTTCTTCCAGCTCCATAAGAGCTTCGGCTGTTTTCTGGCTATCAAGTAACTTTACAACATAAACGGCTTCATCAAGGCTGAGCTCAGTAAGAATTTCAGCAATATCAGCGTGGTGCACGTCTTCAAGGTGCAAAAGAAGTTCCTCGTTATTTTGTTCTTCTACGAGGAATTTGATTTTCTCTATTAATTCATTGCTGATCTGAAATTGCATAGGGCTGAATTTTTAAGGTCAATTCAATAAATGCAGCGTGGCCCAGTTGTTCAGGACGCTCGTCAAATATAGTATCTTCCCTTAAACTATCGGGTAAATTGAAACTTTTTAAGCTATTTCTAAGAGTTTTACGGCGTTGATTAAAGGCAGTTTTAACAATTCTGAAAAAAAGCTTCTCGTCGCAGGCTAGTTTCAGGTTTTCCTTGCGGGTTAATCGCAATACTCCACTGTCTACTTTTGGTGGCGGATTGAAAACCGAAGGAGGAACCGTAAAAAGATATTCGGCTTCAAAAAAAGCCTGAACCAGCACGGAAAGAATTCCATAGGTTTTAGTTCCTTCTTTTTCACAAATTCGTTTGGCTACCTCTTTCTGAAACATCCCCGAAAATTCAGGAATTTGTTCCCTCATCTCCAAAACCTTAAATACGATTTGTGTAGAAATATTATACGGGAAATTTCCGATCACCGCAAAAGGTTCATTACCGAAAATTTCAGAAAGGTTATACTTTAAGAAATCCTTTTCATGAATTTTTCCTTCCAGCTGCGGGTAATTCTCTTTCAGATAGGCCACACTTTCAGTATCGATCTCGATCACGTGAACCTCAGCATCCTTTTTTAGCAAATATTTGGTTAGGACTCCCATCCCGGGGCCAATCTCCAGTACCTGTTTATAGCCTGACAGACTCAAGGTATCGGCAATTCTTTCAGCTATATTTTCATCGGTAAGAAAATGCTGTCCAAGATGTTTTTTTGCTCTAACCTCTGAATCTGAAAAGTGAGAAGCATATTTTTTCTGATATTTCCCCATTAAGAGCTGATGTTTTTAATTAAATTCCTGTTCGGTTATGATTTCAAGCTCTGTGCGGAAAACCACCATTTTACCTTCAAAGACTTTTCCTTTGGATCGCATATCCTGCGCATTCTCCTTATAATAGCTTTGAAGACTTTTCTTATCTGGAACGGTAAATTGTACAGAGTAGGTAATCCCGCCCATTTCTTCCTCAACCAAAACCCGGCTCATCAAGGCTTTGGTGAATTTGCCGGTTTTCAACATATCAGGAATATGTTCTGTTTTCATCCAGTCCAACCATTTGTCATGAACCGATTCTTCGATGTTTATAGTAACGTTATAAATGTACATAGGGATTGTTTATTCTATATTATCGCCGCGAAGACGACGGTATTTTTTGCGGGCATCTATAAAATAAATGCTGTCGGCAAAGTTAAAGATAATTTGTTCGTAATATTCCATTGCTCTCTCCGGATTATCCAGATGATCGGCATAGAGTTCGGCCAGGTAATAATTGGCGTTATCAGCAAGAATATCTGAGTTATAAAGCCTGATGATCTCCAGGTAATTAGATTCAGCCTTATGGTAGTCACCCGTAATTTCATAGAGTTCTGCCTGTTTTAAAAGAACTTCATCTTCAATCTTTTCTCCTTTGTGATTGGCAAGAATCTCATCAAGTATTGCAATGGCATCCTTGTTTTTCTCCTGAAATGCCATTAAATCGGCCCTGGCGTATTCTTTTAAAGCCACCTGAGCAGTGTCTTCGATAGAGTTGTCTTCGATGAGTAAGCTCAATTCCATCGCATCATTAGCGATCAACTGGGAAGTTGAAGATTTCAGCACATCCAGCTGAGTTTTTGCCCATTTAAAATCACCCTTAAAATAACTGGTCTTGGCAACATTAAACCGCGCCTGTTGCGACATCGCATCGTTTTTCACAAGATTCTGCACCTGGGAGTAGTAGATCAAAGCTTCATTGAACTTTTCTTCCAGCACCAGCACATCCGCCAAAAGCATTTTCACCCTTGCCTTATCAAAATTTGATTGTGTTTTTTCTGAAAGCTCTCTAAGCTGTCCAATCGCCTGCGAACGCTCCCCCGATTTGAAAGCCAGAAAACGAGCATAATCCAGCTGAAGGTCGAGCGTATTTAAATCAAGCCCGAATTCCTCGAAAAGCTTCTGATACTTTTTTTCTATATCCCGAAAATTTGTTGTTGTCTCTTTGGTCTCGAGATCAAGCAAGAATCTCTTTCCCTGTAAGACAATATTTTCTGAGGGTGCTTCTTCAATCGCATAGGCCACAATCTCTTTTGCAGCCTGAGAATCCTCTGCCCTCGCAGCCAGAACGCCAAGATTTAGAATATCCTGCAAGCCTGCTTCTCCCCGGCGGTAAACTGCTTTTTGCTGAGCAAAGGCTTTATCAAATTCCTTTTGCTGAATAAACAACCATGCGAGCATTTCATTATATAAGATTTGAGGATCTTCCTGGAGTTTTTTCAACAATATTTTTCTGAAAGTCTGGTTTGCTTCGTCGTTGGCATCTTCAGAAATATACCTTCCAAATTCACGATTGGCCACCGGAAACAAATTTGGGTTCTCTTCTATGAGCCCCAGGTAGTTCTCGAACATCTCTTCAATTTTGCCCTGTTCTCCATAGATACGGGCTAATTGAAGATGAAAGTTTTGATCGGAATTAAGCGCCATCCCTTTCTCATAGGCATCGGCGGCTTCATCGAGTAAATTGTATTTCTCAAATCCCCGGGCGATTCCGTAGGCGAAATTAGGCCTCGCATCGATGGCATCCAGTGCTTCCCGGTAGAATTGCTCTGCTTTCGTGGTATCTTTTCTAAGTTCGAAATTATGCCCAATCTCTATTAGTAAGTTGGGATTATTAGCAGAATTTTCCAGCTTCTCTCTTAGTAGATCTTCAGCGGAATCAAAATCTTCCAGCTGCTGGTATGAGGAGATCATCCCGTAGAAGAAAACCGGATTCCCCGGGTTTTCTTTCGCTAATTGCTGGTAAGTTTTCAGGGCTTTTTCATATTCCCCCTGGTCGAAAAAATTACGCGCAAGTTCTTCAGACTGGGCATTTGATCCAAACACCCCGAAAGAAAAAACCATTATAAAAAGCAAAATCCGCATCTTGTAAAGATAAGGATTTGACTTCTTCCGCAGTAATTTTCAGCAGTTTAATCAATAAGGTCAAAGCCGGTATAGGGAACTAGTACCTCAGGGATTTTAATTCCTTTTTCAGTCTGGTAGTTCTCTAAAATTCCGGCAAGAACACGAGGAAGAGCAAGAGCGCTTCCATTTAGGGTGTGTACCAGTTCTTTTTTACCTTCCTTATTTTTATATCGAAGTTTTAAGCGGTTGGCCTGGAAGGTTTCAAAATTAGAAACAGAACTTATTTCCAGCCAACGATCCTGGGCAGTTGAAAAAACTTCAAAATCATAGGTCAAAGCCGATGTAAACCCAAGGTCTCCTCCACATAGCCTTAAAATACGATATGGCAATTTTAGGTCTCGAAGCAACTCTTTAACGTGATCTACCATGTTATCCAGAGCGGCATAAGAATCTGCAGGTTTTTCAATTCTAACCACTTCAACTTTATCAAACTGATGAAGGCGGTTAAGTCCGCGAACATGTGCTCCGTACGAACCGGCTTCTCTTCTAAAACAAGGTGTATAGCCGGTGCAGGCAATTGGAAAATCCTTGTCGGTTAAAAGATTATCCCGAAACATATTGGTAATAGGAACCTCGGCGGTTGGGATCATGTAAAGATCGTCTTCTGCCATGTGGTACATTTGGCCTTCTTTATCCGGAAGTTGGCCAGTCCCAAAACCAGAAGCTTCATTGATCATTAATGGCACCTGGTATTCAGTATAGCCGGCTTCGGTTGCTTTGTCCAGAAAATAAGTAATTAAAGCGCGCTGCAATCTAGCGCCTTTTCCTTTGTAAACGGGAAAACCTGCCCCGGTGATCTTATTACCGAGTTCAAAATCTATAATGTCGTATTTTTTTGCGAGTTCCCAGTGCGGTAGAGCTGTATCTTCAAGCTTCGGTATATCTCCTTCCTTAAAAATCTCTTCATTATCTTCTTCAGAAGTTCCGGCAGGAACAGACTCGTGAGGCACATTTGGGATCGTGTATAGCAACTGCTCCAGTTCCTGAATTGTAGAACCAAGTTTTTCTGAAAGCTCTTTAGAATCCTCTTTTAATTTACCGGTCTTTTCTTTGATCAAATTGGCTTTTTGATGTTCGCCATTTTTGAACATTTTTCCAATCTCTTTTGAAAGCCTGTTAGACTCTGCGAGAATATCGTCAAGCCTGGTTTGGGTATTTCGGCGGGTTTCGTCCAGTTGTAAAACCTCATCAAGGATTGAGCGAGCCTCAAAATTTCTTTTTGCCAGGGCTTTGATGTAATCCTCTTTGTGCTCTCTAATATTATTGACTTGTAACATAGCTTCGTTTCTACCGGTTTGGAGCCGCAAATGTAACAAAAGCCCTGAAAAGTTTTAGTCTAATTTAGAAGGTAAAATCCAGTCTTTATGTTTAAAATGCTCCCATTCTTCGGCTGCCATATCCACCTTAGGATCAATAAGCCTCCGTGCAGGTCGACCATTGACTCGTACCCAAACATCAATATAAACCTCGACTTCTTTACCGCGGCTCGCATAATCTTCTTCTAAGCGTTGTGCGAATTGCCACAGCATATCGGGTTTGGAGTTAACAGCCCGCTCTTGTTTTCGTGAGAGATAATCAGATTTTTTTACGTAGATCGTGTCTGATGTGCCTTTTTCAACCACTTTAAAGGTGCTTCTCCCTCCTTTTGAACGCAGCATCATGCGCCAGCTTAACCTGTGCCCTTCCTCCGTCCAAAGCACGTTATCCTGAAAGAACCAGTGACGCAAGGGCAATGAGATCTGTACAATAAACCATCCCGAAATAAGAAACACGATCAGGTTTCTGTACTTTGGAATTATGACCTCATCTCCATCATAATAAGGTTTTCTTCGAAAGAGGAACCATTTATTGATCTTTTCAGAAGGAAAGAAGAAGAGACTAAAAGCCAGAGATAAATAGGGGAATATCCCGATATGAAAAATAAAGCTGTTGAAGAGGTGAAAGAATATCGCGGCAACGAAAGCTGGAACCCGGGTTTTTTTCCATAGCAGGGCGGGAATAATGAGTAAATCGAATAATAAGCCGAAATAAGCAATGCCATAGCGCACCCATCCCTGCTGAAGAAAATCGCCTACCAGCCAGTAGTCCTCCTTGCTTTTCATTAAAATAGCCGGGAGCGTACCGTCAAGCCAGTCGGGATAAAGTTTTGCAATTGCAGCGTATGTAAAAACGATCCAGAGCTGAAGTACTATCACCAGCCACACCCAACGCGGCATAGAGATACTCCTGATCTTTTTATTCCTCCACGCATCTATAGAAAAATAGTGATGCATAGGGAGAAAAACGAAGATCATACAAAGCAGCATCAACAAATAATAATGATTGTTATATGAAGATTTCTGCATC
>NZ_JBEPWD010000038.1:16452-22245 GCF_041642575.1 Salegentibacter sp.
GATACTCCTGATCTTTTTATTCCTCCACGCATCTATAGAAAAATAGTGATGCATAGGGAGAAAAACGAAGATCATACAAAGCAGCATCAACAAATAATAATGATTGTTATATGAAGATTTCTGCATCAGATACACCGAGGCCCACATAACCCCGTAAGCAAACATACTAAGTCGGTATTTAAAGCCCAGCATCACAAATATGCCAAAAAGCCCCATCACTCCATAATACCAAAGCATTCCGTTGCCGGGAAGAGGCTGAAGAAATTCGAAACCAATGAAATTAAAGGTGAACTGGGGTTCTATTAGAGTACGTTCTATCCAACCTGTCCAGATCGCGCCCCAGGCTTCGATGGTGATAAGCAGACCAAAAAATACCCTGAAAACAATAAGTGCCGAATTATCGACCTGCTTAAAAAGCCACCTATCCAGCATAATTATCCCTGATATATTGTTTAGCAAAGAATTCATCCTGCTTCATCGCAACCTTAAGAGCATCGACAGAATCGAACTTTCTTTCATCCCTAATTCTTATCAGCATTTCAATTTTTAGCGTTCTTCCATATAGATCTTTATGAAGGTCGAAGAAATAGGTTTCTATAGTTCTTTTTGTCCCTCCTACGGTAGGATTAGTGCCAATATTCATCATTCCGAAGAAAATTTCTCCATCTATTTCAGCCTTTGCTACGTAAACTCCATCTTTTGGAATTAGTTTATAATCTTCGGCGACATGAAGGTTTGCTGTAGGATAATTAAAATCTTTGCCAAGACCACGACCTTTAACCACGGTTCCGGAAAGGGAAAATGCCTGTTGTAAATAATTATTTGCACGTTCTACGCGGCCTTCCTGAAGGGCTTTCCTTATTTTAGTAGAACTCACGGCGACCTGGTCTACTTCTTCCTTGGTGATCTCTTCTACTTCAAATCCAAACTGCTCACCAAATTCCTTCAGGTTATTGATATCGGCAGTACGATTGCGGCCAAATCGATGATCATAACCAATGATTACTCGCCGGGCCTTTAATTTATTAACCAGAATATCCCTGACAAATTCCAGGGCGGTTAGCCGGGAAAACTGATGAGTGAAAGGATGTACAACGAGGTGGTCTATTCCAGTTTTGGAAAGTATCTCCTTTCGCTCTTCTATAGTATTGATAAGTTTAATATCAGAATCCTGCTGAAGAACCATCCTGGGATGCGGAAAAAAAGTAAGTATCACCGATTCCAGGTTTCCTGCTTTCGCGGAATTCACAAGACGCTCAATGATTTTCCTGTGGCCAACGTGCACCCCATCAAAGGTGCCGATAGTTACCACTGTTTGTCGCTCGCTGCTAAAAGAATTAGCTCCATTGTATTCTTTCACAGCTGCTTATTTTCCGTTAAAAGTGTTCATAGTAATATTAACTCCGGCAGTCCCGAAAGATTTTATAAGTTCGCGGGATTTCTCCAGGCGTTCGGGTAGTTCTTTCAGCTCTGCTTCACCCCATTCCCCCAACACATAATCTACCTGTTGACCTTTGGAGAATTCATCGCTTATTCCAAAACGGAATCGGTTATATTTTGTAGTATTTAAGGTATTCTGGATATCCTTTAACCCGTTGTGCCCTCCATCGCTACCTTTGGTTTTTAATCTTATAGTACCAAAAGGTAAATTAAGATCATCGGTAATCACTAGCAGGTTTTCCAACGGAACTTTTTCCTTCTGAAGCCAGTAATTAACGGCTTTTCCACTAAGATTCATATAGGTTGAAGGTTTCAGCAAAACAAAGGTTCTGCCTTTATATTTGAATCGCGCTATATCTCCCAGTTTATCGGTGTTAAAGCTGGTTTCTTCTTTTTCAGCAAGGTATTCCACTATTTTGAATCCTATATTATGACGCGTATTTTCATACTTAGCACCAATATTCCCGAGGCCTACTATCAAAAATTTCTTCATGGGATCTGTTTCTTCTTCCCGGGGTTTTTTAGTATTGAGTAATCTTCCGAAGAAAGAAAGCATAGTTTTGTTTTGGTAAAGATAAAATTATTAAAATTCTTTACAACGAAGTCTCCAAAAAGCGCAGGATACTAAATAAAAAAGCACCCCATAAGGGATGCTTTAAAGTTTTAACCAGAAAAGGAAAGACTAATTATTTTCTCCTTCTTTTACTGCAGCTTCGTCTGAAGATTCAGTTGCTGGTACTTCATCTGCTGGTACCTCATCTTCTTCTTCGTCCTCAAGAGCAACGATATTACGAGATGTTCTAACCTGGCAAATTACAGTGTTATCCGGGTGCTGAATTTTGTATTTCTCATCTTCAACAGCGGTAACGTATAGTTTTTGTCCAATTTTTAGCGGAGTTACATTCGCTTCGATAAAATCTGGCAAATCTCCCGGCAATCCTCTAACTTTAAGACGACGCAGGTTGTAACGCAATACTCCACCATTCTTAACCCCACGGGCCACACCTACTGTGTGAATTGGGATTTCCATAGAAATTGGTTTGTCTTCATAGATTTGGTAGAAATCTACGTGCATGATAGCATCAGTTACCGGGTGGAATTGAATATCCTGAAGTATAGCGTCGAATTTTTCTCCGCCTTCCAGTTTAATTTCCACGGTATGCACGTCAGGGGTGTAAACCAGGTGATTAAACGCAATTTCATCTGCTGTAAAGTGTAATGGCTTGGCATCTCCCCCGTATAATACGCAAGGAACCTTTCCAGCATTACGTATGGCTTTTGTTGACTTCTTGCCTACGCTTTCTCTTTTAGATCCGTTGATCGTTATTGATTTCATTTGGTAAAAATTTTTAGGCTGCAAAAGTAATCTTTTTTTGCAGCTATTAAAAACTTAAAAATGAATTATTTGGAAATCTCTTACCTCAGCCCCTTTTTCAGATGTTTACATGATAAATTTAGAGCTAATAGATTCATTTTCATGAACCCGCTTCATCACATCGGCAACGAGATCGGCGCAGGTTACCACCTTTATTTTTTTACTTTTCTTTTTCAGCGGAATAGAATCAGTAACAATTAGTTCCTGCAGTTTAGAGTTTTCTATACGCTCGTAAGCCTCGCCGGAAAGCACTGGGTGAGTACAAATTGCCCGAACACTAATTGCACCACGATCCATCATCACATCAGCCGCCTTAGTTAATGTTCCTGCAGTATCTACCATATCATCCACTAAAACCACATTCTTTCCTTCAACATTCCCAATCAATTCCATGTGAGAAATTTTATTGGCTTTAGCTCGCTGCTTATAACAGATCACAACATCGCTTTCCAAAGCTTTGGAATAGGCGTAAGCTCTTTTCGAACCTCCCATATCTGGAGATGCAATGGTTAGATTATCTAAATTAAGTGCTCTTAGGTGAGGAAGAAATACAGTGGAGGCATAGAGATGATCTACAGGTTTTTCAAAGAATCCCTGGATCTGATCGGCATGAAGATCCATGGTGATAATTCTTGTGGCTCCTGCGGTTTCCAGTATGCTGGCAACCATTTTAGCGGCGATAGGCACCCTGGGTTTGTCTTTCCGGTCTTGCCTTGCCCATCCAAAATAGGGAAGAACCGCTGTAATATGCCTTGCTGAAGCGCGTTTAGCGGCATCAAGCATTAAAAGCATTTCCATAAGGTGATCTGAGCCGGGGTGAGTAGACCCAATAATAAAAACCCGCGAACCGCGAACCGATTCTTCAAACGAAGGCTGGAATTCACCATCACTGTACGTGGAGGTGATTACATTTCCGAGCTTGGTTCCATAAGAAGCTGCGATTTTTTCGGCAAGTTCCCGGCTTTGAGTACAATTGAAAATTTTTGCCTCGGGGTTGAAGTTAGCCATGCTGTTGTGTTGTTTGGTGTTAATTAAATTGTGCGCTGCAAATTTAAAAATTATATCTATTTAAAAGCTTTATGTGGCAGATGCTTACCAACAAATTTTGCTCGCTGGACTAATAGTTAAGAAAGAGCCTAAAATTTAAAAAATCTAAGTTCTAAAATAGAAATTTTTTATACTTTTGCCGTCCAATTCAATTTGCCTTGGTGGCGGAATTGGTAGACGCGCTGGATTCAAAATCCAGTGTCTTCGGACGTGCGGGTTCGATTCCCGCCCAAGGTACAAAACCGAAAACCTCTGAGCTTCAGGGGTTTTTTTATTTTTATTAAATGAATTTCTTATATTTATTTTCCCGTCAAACCTATTTTATGTTAGAGATAATTCTAAATCTTTAGCATAATGAGAGATGAAAGACTATCCAGGCTTTTAAAGTTCCTCTTTTTATTATTCAGTATAATCGTAGCAGTGTATATTGTATCCAAAATGTCGGGTTAAGCCCCAGGCTGATCTTCAATTACAGTTTTCTATCCTGTATAAACTCAGTAAGGTACTTTCTACGTAATTTAGAGTGATAATATTTTCCCGACATTTATATTTGTTAAACAACATTCACTTAATTGGAGTTCTACAAGAAAATAAATGAGAATCAACCTATCCAATACCTTATTGGAATAGGCACTATTATTTTGGTTTCACTTTTTTCTTATCTTTTTATTGACATTATTGGCTACCAGGTTGTGGCCCTAATTCTTCTGCTCGCTGTTTCTATTCTGGCAATGTTCTTTGAAATTTTGCCTATAGTTACGGTAGCTGTTTTAAGTGCACTGATCTGGAATTTCTTCTTTATTCAACCACAATACACTTTTAAAATAAGTACTCCGGAAGACGCACTTTTCTTCTTAATGTACTTCATGATAGCTGTAATGAATGCTGTTTTTACCACAAAGATCAGGAAAGCCGAAGCCGCTACCCGGAAACGCAAAGAAAGAGATAAAACCCTGGAATTATACAACACCATGCTAAACTCACTTTCGCATGAATTAAAAACCCCAATCGCAGCCATAATTGGATCTGTTGACACCCTTAAGGAAACGGAAAAACTATCTGAGCAGAATAAAAATGACCTTTACACCGAAATTGAGATTGCCGGGAACAGGTTAAACCGACAGGTTAAAAATCTACTGAATATGAGTAGGTTAGAAAGTGACTCCATACATCTGCAATTGAACTGGTATGATATTAATGAATTGATTTATGGAGTTATTCAACTTAATAAACCCGATTCTGCAGAACATCAAATTATTTTTATACCGGATGATGATCTCCCGCTTTTCCAATTAGATGCAACCTTAGTTGAGCAAATTTTGCATAATATCCTTCATAATGCCCTGCAATATACACCTCCCGGGACGACCATCGAATTCAAGGTGTCACATACTTCAGGCGAGTGCATTATTGATATTCTCGACAATGGTAAGGGCTTTCCGAAGAATAAAATTGACCGGGTTTTTGAAAAATTTTATCGATTGCCCAATTCGGCAACCGGGGGTACGGGCTTAGGACTTTCTATCGCCCAGGGATTTGCCAGGGCTCACAATGGAAGCATTCAATTAAAAAACCGATCTTCGGGCGGAGCGCACTTTACGGTTAGAATACCAGCGGCAATGACCGATCCAAAAAATTATCAAAATGAATAATGCTGAAATACTTGTTATCGATGATGAGCCTCAAATCAGGAAATTGCTTAAAATTTCCCTGGAAAGCAATGATTATAAGGTTATTTTAGCTGAAACCGGAACAGAGGGCCTCCATCTTTCCGCAAACCATACTCCCGATCTCATTATTCTTGATCTGGGCTTACCCGATAAAAATGGCCATGAAATATTAAAGGAATTACGGGAGTGGTATGATAAATCTATAATAATCCTTTCTGTGCAGGATGAAGAGGCCGATATCATTAAAGCATTGGATAACGG
>NZ_JBEPWD010000039.1:0-21780 GCF_041642575.1 Salegentibacter sp.
CGATTCCCTGGTCCATTGCATATTTATAAAGCAAAACACCCAAAGCAAGAAATAAAACGGTAGAGATGAAGAAGGTGATTGAAAACCAGAAAATATTCTTTTGGGCATCTTTCTGATTTTTACAGGTTAGATTTTTCTGCATCACATTCTGATCAAGACCATTCATTGCAATGGTTATAAAAATACCGGCCAGGAAGCTCTTAAAAAAATTACTGTTGGAGCGCCAGTCCCAATCAAAAATATCAGACATGCTGCTTTCAGAAACCACCGAAAACACCTGGGTAGCCTCGAGCTCCATATGATCTACGATAACATAGATACTGATGAGCACTGCTAATAGTAAAAAGGTAGTTTGCAGGGTATCAGTCCAAACAATAGTTTTTATTCCTCCGCGGAAGGTGTACAGCCAGATCAAACCTATAGTAATTAAAACGGTAACCCAAAAGGGAATGCCGAAAGCATTGAAAAAGGCAATCTGCAATACTAAAGCGGCAAGAAAAAGTCTGAAAGAGGCGCCAATAGTTTGTGAAATAAGGAAAAATGAAGCTCCCGCATAGTAGCTTCTCTGCCCAAACCGGTCTTTTAAATATTCATAGATTGAAATAAGCCGCAACCGATAAAACAACGGAATTAATACGAAAGCAATAACGGCATAACCAACAAGGTTACCCATTACAAACTGGAGATAGGTCCAGTTTGAATTTCCCACCTCCCCCGGCACCGAGATAAAAGTAACTCCGGAAAGAGAAGCTCCCACCATTCCATAGGCCACAAGAAACCAGGGCGACTGACGGTTTGCAGTGAAATATGTGGTATTGTCTGCCTTTCGGGAGGTAAAATAGCTAATAGCCATCAACATAGCGAAATATCCGGCAATAATGCTAAAAACTAAAATGGGGGACATACAGGGGTCTTATTTTATTAAAATCTCTTCGAATTCACTTTGGTTTCCCGTTCGGTCTACTGCGGTAACTCCAATTTTCTCGAGTTTGCGTTCCTTTTCCCCTACTATTCTTTGTAAGTTTTGGGTGCGGGCATCGTGATTCAGGATCTTATAATCCCAGTTTCCTTCTTCATATTTAAAGTATACTACCCATCGAAAAATATCATCTGCTTGCTCATGTTCCCAGGAAATTACCAGTCTGTCATTCTCGGCCCGGGTATTGATATCAGGGGTTTTTGGAGGTTCATTGTCCAACCAGGGACTTGGTGGCACCAGGCTTTTTTTGCTATAAGGACCTTCTTTAATTGCTGCGGAAAGTTCCTTGTGTTTTACCAGCGGTCCAATACTCCAATGAACCGCTCCTTTACTCTGCGGAAGCATCCCGCGGGTGATCATGATCTGGTTGATAGTTTCATCTATATTTTTTTCATCTCCGCCTAATCCTACGTTCATTCCCGGCCAAAGGTGACGTTGATGGGTATTTTCGCTTTGCCACCATCCTAAGAGTTCAGGGAAACTCTGGCCTGGGGTATTTATTTGCCAATATAACTGCGGCGTATAATAATCGATCCAGCCTTCATTTAACCAAAGTTTCGCATCGGCATAAAGCTTTTCATACTGGTCGTATCCTGAGACAGATTCAGGATAACCAGGGCGCCAGATTCCAAAAGGACTTAATCCAAATTTTACATGAGGTTTTTCTGCTTTTATTTCTTCGTAAACCCTTTTAATGAATGTGTTTACGCTTTCACGGCGCCAATCTCCACGGGAAAGTTCTCCGCCAGCAGCCTGGTAGGCCCTCCAGCTTTTATCATCAGGGAAATCCTTTCCGTTGTTGTAAGAATCATAGGGATAAAAATAATCATCGAAATGAATTCCGTCAAGGTCATATCTTTCAACCAGATCCATCACCACTGCTGAGGAGAGATCCTGGGTTCCTTTTTGAGAAGGATCCATCCACCACATCCCGTTTTCTAATTCAACTACAAGAGCCGGATCGGTTTTTATAACAGATTTGTCACTGATCTCCTTTCCGGCGGTATGATGGGCACGATATGGATTTAACCAAACATGTAATTCCAAACCACGCTCATGTGCAGCATTTATCCAGAATTTAAGCGGATCGTAATAAGGATCAGGAGCTTTCCCCTGTTCGCCTGTAAGATAATAAGACCAGGGCTCTATATCGCTTTTGTAAAGAGCATCAGCTTGCGGTCTAACCTGAAAAACCACCGCATTAAAGTTATGTTCTTCTAAATAATCAAGAAGCTCCAAAGCTTCTCTTTGCTGATCTGAAGTGGAAAGCCCAGGTTTGCTGGGCCAGTTGATATTTGCCACGGTGGCGACCCAGGCAGCACGGAATTCCTCGATATTTTTTGGGGTTTTGGGATTCCAGGGAGTGATTCCTGCAACTTCCTCTTTTACTTCGGAAGGAACTTCTGGTTGCGGAGCAGCTAAGGTATCTCTTGGTTCTATCTCTTCAGCCGGCATTTCAGGGGTTGATTGAGTTGATTTACAAGAAATCAGGAATGCGCTTAATATTAGAAAGTAGAAGATGGATTTGAAACTCATAATTTTCGGAATAAATGAAAAGCTTTTCAGCTTAAAAAAGAAAAGAGAAAGGGCCCTGGTGAGGTGCCGCTTTCTCTTTTATTAAATGATTGATAATCATTAGTATTCTCTCCAGTAATCTATATTTGAAGATGCCGGAGTTTCAGAATAGGTTCCTCTAATCTGGGTACTGTAAATTCTTCCCAAGGTGGAAAGGTTTAGACTATGCTCAAGATAAGGCTCTGAGGTTTCAGGATCGTAATCACTTCCGGATTCAAAAACTTTAAAAGTATAGTTCCCCGGATCCAGGGCCACATGTTCTCCGGCCTGTTTAAAATCAATGTTATCACCTAAAGAGATTACTGCAGAATCTTCTCCTCCTCTTACAGCATAGGCATCAACGCTAAAAGGCATTTCGGACATTGTATTTACAAATCTCCAGTATATACGTTCAGTATCAACCTGTGGCAACTCATCTTCAAGCATAAAAATCTCGTAAGAATCTGTTGTACCTACCAGGTAAACCGAATAATTTGAAGCTTCGTTAAAATCGGCACTTGTTGTTGCCAGAATCTCTCCTTCCAGGGTTTCAACTTCAATGTCTACATTTCCTGATTCAACCACCGCATAGGCATTTGAAGGAAATACAGAGCCATAATTGAAGCCTTTAAGAGTTTCATCTGTAGATGCTGCCGACGTTGTTTTCTTTCCGGCCACATAAAAGTTAGCTGAAGGAGCTTCTTCTACATGAAAAAAGAATTTAGCTTCAGTAGCCGAATCCGGTAGTGGTTCAGCCAGTTCAGGAATGGCATTCTCCTCACAGGATGTGAAGAGAAGGCCGGTTAACAATATCAAAAAGATCTTATTATATATTGTTCTCATAGTTTTAAATATTTATTCAGGTTTACTAAACCAGGTTTCATAAGTATGATAATCGTCTTCAAAGGCATCCAATTCTTCTAAGGCTTCCTGGTTCCACATATATTCTGAATTGAACCTGGGACGAGCTCTATAAGCAGGTTTCTCATTATTAGCCGGCGCAAAGGTTTCCGGCAACTCAAAGCCAACATATACCTTGTCATCGGGAGCAACATCCTGATCATAATGATATCTTCTCATATCAGACCATGATTCAAGGAATCCCCATCCCCAGGTTGCTATAAACTTCTGAAGCATGATCTTAGAAAGATTTAAACCATCTTCCGTGGCAGGAAATAACTCATCGTTCGCTTCATATAAAGCTCTTCTTTGATCAAAAAGATCGGTATCGGGAGCATAAGTTCTTGCAAAATCCATATGAGATTGAACTCCGGCATTATAGGCTTCCAAAGCTAAGGCTTCGTTACCAGCGATCCAGGCAGCTTCAGATTTAATAAATTGCAGCTGGGCGTAAGTCATTAATGGGAAATCTGCATCGTTGTTAAAGAAATAAATCTGAGGACTTGGATTACTACCTACATAGCCTTCTTCATTCCAGAAGTTTTTTGGAACCTCTTCTTCTTCATATTCGTTAATCCCTGTCTCAGGATCTATTCCGCGGTATTCTCCATCAGGAGAAGGGGCAAGCATAGAAGTGATTCGTGGATCGTGAACATGTTGCCCGTCATATACAGGATCTGCACCATCAAGATCGCTATCCTGGAATTCGGGGTTGGTTCCGTCCAGAAGCCCGGTTATGAATTTACTCTGGCGGTAATATCCAATATTTCCTCTTCGAGGTCCAAAGAAATTAGTATTAGAACTTACGGTTCCTTCAAATCTAATAAGAGCATCATCCTGATTTCCGGCTAGGGCCTGATCTACATAATCAATCACTTCCTGAGGATCGTAGCTGCTCTTATTGGTTAGACGATGAGCATTTATGGCCAGCAAACCATACGCAAATTTCTTCCATTTGTCGCGGTCTCCCTGGTAGATAAGATCGGCTTCGCGAAGTCCTGATTCGTCTGGTCCAAGACCATCTGTTCTTTCCAGGGCTTCAATACCTTCTAAAAGCAATCTTCTTACTTCTTCATAAGCTACTTGTTGATCGTCATAATCGAAAACTCTTCTTTCAGAATCAAAAGCCTGATCAATAATTACCGGGCCATGATAATCGGTAAGCATTTGCCAACCAAAGGCTCTCATTATCTTTCCAACACCCACGAAATCATATTTTTCGTTCAGTTCACCACTTTCTATCATATCAGAAAGGTTGTAACCCATACTCCAGTATACCGCTCTCCATAATGTGGCGTAAAAATCGGAAAGTGGGTTAGAGTGCAGGTTTAGCGAGTAAGCTGCACCGGAAGCATATATCCAGTTTTGGGTATAAAATCCGGTAAACCTTCCATCCCATTGAATCGCTACGGCAAACTCAGATTGAATTTGCGGCAGGAAGAGTTCCGGCTGCAGTAATGCATCTGGCCCGTTAGGGTTCGTATTGACATCCAGATAGTCGTCACAGGCCGAAAAACTAAAGAGGCCGGCGATCACTAAAAATATTCTTAAAATTCTTTTCATCATTAGTTTTTTTATAGTCCTACTCTAACTCCAAAGTTAATTCCTCTTGGCAACGGGAAGTTACCATAGTCAAAACCGGTACCACCGGCACCTCCAACGGCAGCAGAGTTACCATTTGCAACGGGATCTAAACCTGAATAATTAGTAAGCAGGAAAAGGTCTGTTCCGGTTACAAAAACGCTGGCACTTTGTATGGCATTGGTTCTGTCTAAAAATGATTGTGGGAGATAATAATTCAAAGTAACATCCCTTAATCTTACCCAGTTTACATCTTTTTCTATGAAACTTTGATGTGGATAGATCGAACTCCAATAAGTAGAATTAGCATTCAGGTTAATTGGAATGTTGTTATCTGTGGGATTATCTGTATTCTCCAATCCATCTCTTAAAACTCCATCAACAATTCGTGGAGTTTCACGATCTAAGGTTCTATTACTCAAACCACGAGTAGTTAAGTAATGCTCTGTTGCATTATAAACATCTCCTCCAACACGGAAATCCAACAAGAAATTAAGTGAAAGATTCTTGTACCTGAGAGTATTGGTAAGACCCACAGTAAAATCGGGGTTTCTGTCTCCTACTTCAACCCATTCACTAGTATCAAGTAATGGTAACCCATTAGTTGGGTTGATAAGCTTTTCACCTTCTTCATTTTTAAGGAAGTCATAACCGGTAAAGCTGGTAAGCGATCCACCAATTCTGGCTCCTCCTCTAACGTTACCATACAACCAGGTATCGGAGTTATAAAACTCGGCTACATCTCCAGGTAAACTTACCAGTTCACTCCAGTTTTTGGTGTAGTTGGCAAGAATATCCCAGGAAAAATCTTCAGTTTGTACAGGAGTGGCATTGAACTGCAATTCAATACCTTCATTTTGTATTTCACCCGCATTAAATGTCATAAGTACAAAACCGGTAGCATAACTCAAACGAAGGTTCTGCACGATCTGATCTTCAGATTTCTTATTGAAATAGGTAGCATCAATCCCTAAACGATCGTTGAAGAATTTTAATTCCATTCCATATTCATAAGAAGTAGTCATCTCAGGCACAAGATCTAAACTTGGACCTGTAAACCCATAGCGGAAACCGCCTCCTGTAGTAGTCGCATTTTCATAAAACGGACGAATACTATAAGGACGGGCATCTTTACCAACCTGGGCTACGGAAGCTCTTAATTTACCATAAGAAAGCACATCGCTAATATTCTTGAATGGCTCCAACTCGGTAAAGATCCAGCTTAAACCTGCAGATGGGTAAAAGAATGAATTATTCTTTTTAGGTAAAGTTGAACTCCAGTCATTTCTACCAGTAATTGTTAAGTAAAGCTGGTTGTCATAACTGGCATTAAAACTACCAAATACCCCCAACAAACGACGTTGAGTTAAATTGTTAAAGGCTCTGTGCGTATCCAGATCTGTGTTGTTTATGGACCAAAGATCGGGCGCCTGGAAATCCTGTCCACTGGCTGCTGCACTAAACGTATTGTAATCATAAACAGCAGTACCAATTTTAAGATCTGTTTTAATTTTCCCATCCAAAAGATCAGGTGGTGTAATTTGGGTATAACCCTGGAAAGTCAGGTTTCTCGTAGTAATGAGTGCCTGGTCAAAAATACCGTTATAGTTTCTTCCTGAATTTGATTCAGGATGTCTAACGATGGTGTTTTTTGATGTAAAATAATCTACACCAACCTGTCCAACAAACTTAAGCCAATCTGTAGCTGTTGCAGTAAGACTGGTATTAAGCTTATATCGATCTGTTAGCGAGTTGAACACATTTTTATTTACGTTGAAGAATGGGTTTTCTACCGCAGTTGCAAAATCGGCATAATCCCTTCTTGTTCCGGCTGGAGTTAGATAATCGCTGGCATCATCTGTAGAAGGCCATAACAATAAATGAAGTAGTGGTCCACCGGCTCCTCTAAAAGTTTGATCGTTGTCTGATCGCGTATAATCAAAGGTTACATCTGCTTTTAACCAATCAGAAACATCGGCAGTAACAGCTGAAGTAAGATTTAATTTCTGCAGTCCGGTTGTAGGAATAAAACCTTCGGAATCTGTATGTGATCCGGAAAGGCGATACTGTATTCTATCTGATCCTCCGGAAAAAGCTAAATTATGACGCTGGGTGATCGCGTCACGGAAGAAATTTCCTACATTATCATAAAATTGAGTTCCTTCCGGATAAGGCTCTCCGAAGTAATAAAGACTCTCATCGGCATCCTGTGTAATTCCGTTAGCGCCCCTTCCGTATGTTTGCTGAATTTCAGGATATTCTATGATCTGGTCAATCCTAAAACTGTTGCTGTAATCTATTTGACCCTTACCTTCAGCACCTCTTTTGGTGGTTATTACAATTGCTCCTGAAGCAGCTTCAATTCCGTACAAAGCAGCAGCTTCCGGACCTTTAAGTACGGTAACACTTTCAATATCTTCAGGGTTAATATCGGCAGCACGGTTGGTAAAGTCAACACCACGGTTTTCAAAAGACATAGCTCCTGCTCCAACAGAAGATGCAAAAACACCGGTAGAGGTAGTATTATTACTAATTGGAAGTCCATCAACAACAAAAAGCGGCTGGTTATTTCCACTTAGGGAACTAATCCCTCTAATTACAATAGAAGAAGAAGATCCCGGAAGTCCTGAAGTGGCATTCACTTCAACCCCGGCTACCCTTCCGGCAAGGGAATTCACAAAGTTTTCTCTTTGGGTTTCGGCAAGGGTAGCACCTTCTACCTCGGTAACGGTATAACCCAGTGCCTTTTTCTCCTGTCTAATACCTAAGGCCGTAACCACAACCTCATCAAGACTTTGAGTATCTACACCAAGCGTTACATTAAAAGAAGTCTCGTTTCCAATAGGTATTTCCTGGGGGGTAAATCCTACCATAGAGAATACCAGTATAGTATCTTCTCTTTCGGGAACAGATAAACTGAACTCCCCGTCAAAATCTGTTACCGTTCCCCTATTCGTGTTTTTAACGTAAACGTTAACACCGGGTAGTGGCATTCCATCCTCATCCTGCACTATACCAGAAACTTCTCTCTGTTGGGCCCACATCTGAAGCGAGAAAAAGCACAGTAAGATTAAAATAGGCTTTCGTAATCGTTTTTCCATAATTTAAAAATGTTTAAAAAAATCTGTTAGCTGTTAGTTGTGTTTACTACATCTATTAAAATTTGTTTGATAACTTTAAGATAAAGATATAGGAATAATTAAAAAGATAAAGGTTTGAGCCAATTATTTTTTATGATCTTATTAACTTTTATAAAATTTTTATTTAAGTTTCCTTTCAGAATTACTAACTGCCTCCCTCACACTGCCGTATTTTTTTAACAATTCACCGGCCTTGGCCTCATCCACATCGAGTTCTTCCATAATCATCCTGGTGCCCCGGCCAACCAGCTTCTTATTGGAGAGTTGCATATCTACCATCTTATTCCCTTTCACCCTACCTAATTTGATCATTACCGAAGTGGAGATCATATTCAACACCAGCTTTTGGGCGGTACCGGCCTTCATTCTTGTGCTTCCGGTAACGAATTCGGGCCCCGTTATCACTTCTATTGGGAATTCTGAAGCTTCAGCAAGCGGGCTACCGGAGCTACAGGTTATACAACCAGTAACTATACCTTTTTCCCGGGCATCTTTTATTCCTCCTATCACATAAGGAGTGGTTCCGGAAGCGGCGATGCCTACCAAAACATCTTCAGTTGTAATTTTATATTCCTGCAAGTCTTTCCAGGCCTGTGCTGTATCATCTTCAGCATTTTCTACAGCATTTCTTAAGGCTGTATCACCTCCGGCAATAAGACCAATGACCATATCATCGGTTACCCCGAAGGTTGGCGGACATTCTGAAGCATCCAGAACTCCCAGCCTCCCGCTGGTGCCAGCGCCTATATAAAAAAGACGGCCTCTATTTTCCATTTTGGAAACAATTACATCAACCAGATTCTGAATCGCGGGAATTTGTTTCTCCACGCTGTCAGGTACACTTTTATCCTCCTCGTTGATATTAGTGAGCAACTCTGTGGTGCTCATCTTTTCTAAATCGTTATAGTTGGAGGTTTTTTCGGTATCGGGATTTTTATTCATTTTCATAGCAATTTTTTATTATTCTGAAGAAGGTGAAAACCCAGAGAAGATTCCGTCACTTCTTTCTGAATTCCAGTTAACTTCGGGACTACGGTGATAATTCACCTTCATTCTATCCAGCCTTTCCCCGTGTTTCCCAAGACGGCTTAAAAAATCTTTAAATTCCCGGTTTTCGGTTTTGCTCCAACCTACCTCAGCCATAGCAATACTTCTTGGCCAGAACCGGTCGTCAAGTGCTGAATCGCTTAACACCATTTCTGTCCACACCGGTGCTTCTACTCCAAGCACATTGGGATTATCGGTTCTAAAATCATATACATTCTTTAAGGAAACTCCATCTTTCTTACACCAGTTATTGGTAGATTTCTGGCCTTCCACGTTGGCATGATCCAAATAAAAATGAGAGCAAATGGATTCGATCGTTTTAACGTCTACCACACTTTCAACCTTTCCGTGCCAGCGCTGACTGATAAAACTTGAATCTACTTCAGCCTTGGTTGCTTCTTCCCAACCAATGGCGGTTTTACCCAGGCCTCTCACAATGGAATCGGCTTTTACCATGAATTCTTCATATAACGGATCTTCGATTTCATCGCCCCCAATATGAAGCCATGGGCCATCAGTTATTTCAGCCATTTCTCCTAAAACGGTAGCCACAAAATCGTAAGTTTCAGGATTCTCAAGACAGAATTTGCTCCACCCAACATTGTATTCATGGAATAATTCCGGAGGTGTGGCCCGGGCCGGAGTTAGGTTCGCAAAATCATCGCAATTGAGTTCAGGATAAGCCATAAGGGCAGAGTAATTATGGCCCGGCATGTCTATCTCAGGAATAATTATAATATTTCTGGCGGCTGCATATTCCTGGATCTCTTTATATTGCTCCTGAGTTAAAAAGCCTGATCTTCCACCCTTAACCGCTCCCTTACTTCCAACTTCAGTGAGTTTTGGCAATTCTTTAATCTCAATTCTCCAACCCTGATCGTCGGTTAGATGAAGGTGAAGCCGATTAAGTTTATAAAAAGCCATCCGGTCTATGTGTTTCCTGATGTATTCAGGTCCAAAGAAACTCCTGGAGATATCGATCATCGAGCCACGCCATTCGTACTTCGGAATATCGGTAATAGAAACCTGTCTTAACATAATCGCTTCGGAAATCTTTCCTGATTCAATTTCCGCAGGAAACATTTGTCTGAGGGTCTGGATCGCGTAGAACATACCTCCCTCGGTTGCTGCCGATAGAATCACCTTATTATGGGTGATGTCAAGTTGGTAACCTTCATCCCCCAGATTTTCTTTCAGGTTTTCATCTATAGTTAATGAGAATCCAAGACAATCTTCTCCTTGCATGGGAAAACTTTTGGTATTGGTGTTTTTCAGCAATTGTTGCAGCCAGGCAGCCGAAGTTTTTGCTTCGGAATTGTAACAAACCACTGTTCTTTCAGGAAGAGTGAAGGTTCCCTCTTTCCATTCAATTTCTGCCGGCTGCGGAATAATTGCCGGATTTTCTACCACAACTTCCTGAGCTATTCCTGTAAAAGGTATCAATAGCACCAGAATAAAAATTAAGCTTGATCCAGATGTCTTCATAATTAACGTATTTATCTTACTTTATGCCCTTTAGCTGCAAAGAACCATATATATATGTAACATGGAATTACGATCCAGTAAGCCTGTTGAGGATTTACAAGATCGGCCAGGTATCCGTAGATAAGTGGTAAAACAGCTCCACCGGCAAGTGCCATGATAAGAAATGATGACCCCATTTTGGTAAACCTGCCTAATCCGGCAAGTGCCAAAGGCCAGATAGCAGGAAATACCAGGGCATTTGCTAAACCTAATAATGATATTAATAGTACAGAAGTGAACCCGTCAGTAAATATTGCTGCTAAACCGAGAACAACTCCCAGAATACCCGATATTTTAAGGGCTTTTTCCTGGGAAATATATCTTGGAATGGTAACAATCCCAATCAGGTAACCAATGATCATAGCGATTAAGGTGTATGTAGTAAAGAACTTAGAGGTAGATGCCTCAATTCCCTGCTCCAGTCCATAACTAATTACAGTATCTCCAGCGATAACCTCTACTCCAACGTACACAAACATGGCCAGCGTTCCCATGAGCAAATGCGGAAACTGGAAAACACTGGTCTTTTCCTTATTTGCGGCAGCAAGGATTTCATCCTCTTCTTCGGCTTCTACCTCAGGAAGACTGGAATAATAGATCATTACGGCCAGGATCAATAAAACAACCGTTATTACGATGTACGGTGTGATCACTCTGGAAGAAAGTTCATCCAGTTCTGCAGCGCGGGCAGCCACATCCATACTCAGAATTCTTTCCTGAACAGCATCGATATCTTTAAGCGCGATAGCTCCCAAAATAATAGGTGCAAGGGCTCCTGCAACTTTATTGGCAATTCCCATTATGCTGATTCGCTTGGCAGCGCTTTCCATCGGGCCGAGAATAGTGATATAAGGGTTGGCAGCAGTTTGCAACAAGGCAAGTCCGGTACCCTGGATAAATAAACCAAGAAGGAAAATCTCATAAACCCGATTAATTGCCGCCGGGATGAACAGGATGGCTCCCAGGGCCATCACCCCAAGTCCAAGGGACATTCCCTTTTTAAAACCAGTATTTTTCAAAACCCAGGCTGAAGGAATAGCCATTACCAGGTAAGAAATGTAAAATGCAAAAACCACCAGGTAAGACTCGAAATTATTGAGCTCATTGGCGACCTGCAAATAAGGGATCAAAACCGAATTCAACCAGGTAACAAACCCGAAGATAAAGAATAAAGCCCCTATAATAATTATAGATCTGTTGGTGCTAGACCTACCTGATTGTTCCTGAACTCCCATATTAGATTTTTAATAGTTAGATTCGAATCTTTAAAAAAGGATTAACCAGTGTTAATAAAATTATAACGAAAATCCTCTTTACAAAAAAAAGAAACTTTTTAGAACTGATGTTTACTTCTCTAAGTTTTTTTAATAATAAAAGATAGATTTCTTAAATTTTTATTTATAGAAAATTTCTTAAAGTTTTTAAGTAGTGGTTAAACTTGTTTTTCATCTATATTGGAAACAGGTTAAATAACCTATATTTGTAGCCTTAAATTTTGTTGATATAAATATAATTATCAACATTCAAAATTTTTTATGAAGCACATTAGAAACTTCTGCATCATTGCACATATTGACCACGGAAAGAGCACTCTGGCCGACAGGCTACTGGATTTTACCGGTTCGGTAACCGAACGTGAAAAACAGGAGCAACTGCTGGACAGTATGGATCTGGAACGCGAACGTGGGATAACCATTAAAAGTCACGCTATCCAGATGGATTATGTACATGAGGGAGAAAATTACATTCTCAACCTTATTGACACTCCAGGTCACGTAGATTTTTCTTATGAAGTTTCCCGGTCCATTGCCGCCTGTGAGGGAGCTCTTCTTATTGTAGATGCGGCTCAGAGTATACAGGCCCAAACGATCTCAAACCTTTACCTTGCTTTAGAAAACGACCTGGAGATCATCCCGGTGCTTAATAAAGTTGATCTTCCCAGCGCCAATCCCGAAGAAGTTACCGATGATATTGTAGAATTGCTGGGCTGTGATCCTTCAGATGTTATTCCCGCCAGTGCCAAAACCGGGTTGGGGATAGAGGAAATCCTTCATGCGATTATAACCCGGGTGCCCGCGCCCAGCGGAAAGGTTGACGCACCATTGAGAGCCCTCGTTTTCGATTCTGTTTATAATCCCTTCCGTGGAGTGGAGACCTTGTTTAGGGTGATAAACGGAAGTATCAAAAAAGGGCAACATATAAAATTTGTGGCAACGGGGAAAGATTATTATGCCGATGAGGTAGGTACTCTGAAACTGAAACAACAACCTAAAAACGAAATTAAAACCGGAGATGTAGGTTACCTCATCACCGGGATTAAAGATGCCCGCGAAGTAAAAGTGGGTGATACTATTACCGATGCAAAAAATCCGACCACTGAGGCCGTTGCCGGTTTTGAGGACGTGAAACCCATGGTTTTTGCCGGAATTTATCCCGTAGATACCGAAGAATATGAAGAGTTGAGAGCTTCAATGGAAAAACTTCAGCTTAACGATGCTTCACTGGTTTTCACTCCTGAAAGTTCTGCCGCTCTTGGCTTTGGTTTCCGTTGTGGTTTCCTCGGAATGCTGCATCTGGAGATCATCCAGGAACGTCTTGAGCGAGAATTTGATATGACCGTAATAACCACGGTGCCTAACGTATCTTATCACGCCTATACCAATAAAAATCCAAACGAGGTTATTCTGGTGAATAACCCTTCAGATCTACCGGAACCTTCTTCCCTTAACCGGGTGGAAGAACCTTATATCAAAGCAAGCATCATAACTAAAGCCGACTATGTTGGCCCGGTGATGAATCTTTGTATTGAAAAACGCGGAGAGATCACCAATCAAACTTATTTAACTCCGGAAAGAGTTGAACTCAATTTTGATATGCCCCTGGCAGAAATTGTTTTCGATTTTTACGACAGGCTAAAGACCGTATCCCGTGGTTATGCTTCATTTGACTATTCCCCCATCGGTTTACGCGAGTCTAAACTTGTAAAAGTTGATGTGCTGCTTAACGCCAATAAGGTAGATGCGCTTTCAGCATTACTCCACGTTGATAATGCATATGATATCGGAAAGAAAATGTGTGAGAAGTTGAAAGAACTTATTCCGCGACAGCAGTTTGATATTCCGATTCAGGCGGCAATTGGCGCTAAGATCATTGCTCGTGAAACGGTAAAAGCACTTAGAAAAGATGTAACCGCCAAATGTTACGGTGGGGATATTTCCCGAAAAAGAAAACTTCTCGAAAAGCAGAAGAAAGGTAAAAAACGTATGCGCCAGGTGGGGAATGTGGAAATCCCACAGGAAGCATTTATGGCAGTTCTGAAGCTAAACGATTAGGTTCAGAAAACATATAAAATAGACAAATCCCCTGAAGATATCAGGGGATTTTTTATTCTGAAATGCTTGCGGTTTTTTCTCTTTCCTCATTTTTTTATTTTTGTAATTCTTCAAAATTCAACTAAAATGGCCGGACACAGTAAATGGGCGAATATAAAGCATCGTAAGGGTGCACAGGATAAGAAACGGGCAAAGGAATTTACGCGGGCAATTAAGGAAATTAGTGTTGCTGTAAAAGACGGAGGTGGCCCCGATCCTGAGGCTAATCCGGCGCTTAGAAATGCTATTTCGAATGCCAAAGGGGTAAACATGCCCAAAGACACCATTGAACGCGCCATAAAAAAAGCCAGCGGTGCCGATGCCGATAATTATGAAATCGTAACTTTTGAAGGATATGGCCCTAACGGAATCGCCTTTTTCATTGAATGTACCACAGATAATACCAACCGCACCGTAGCCTCAGTAAGGTCAATTTTTTCAAAGAATGGCGGAAGCCTGGGCACCAACGGTTCCCTGGAATTCCTTTTCGACAAAAAAGGAGTCTTTATTATTGAACGGGATAAAATTGAAATGGATTTTGAGGAATTTGAGCTGGAACTCATCGAGGGAGGTGCCACAAAGATCGAGAAGGATGAAGAGCTCATCAGCGTTTATACAGATTTCACCGATTTCGGATTAATGTCTTCCAAACTAGAGGAACTCAATATAGAACCAAAGGCTTCAGAAATTCACCGAATCCCGATGAACACGCTGGAACTTCCGGTTGAGGATGCTAAAAAGATCCTGGATCTGGTCGAAAAATTTGAAGACGACGACGATGTT
This sequence comes from Salegentibacter sp., assembly GCF_041642575.1. Lineage (NCBI taxonomy): Bacteria > Pseudomonadati > Bacteroidota > Flavobacteriia > Flavobacteriales > Flavobacteriaceae > Salegentibacter > Salegentibacter sp. Next base: position 14,880 of record NZ_JBEPWD010000039.1, read on the forward strand.
CAGAATGTGTATCACAACCTGGAGATCACCGATGAACTGGTGAATGCTATGAATGAATAATGCTACTGCAGATAAACAATAATCTTAGTGTTTTCTGCAAAGTATTTTTCCATTTTTCGTGGAATATTCTTGATTAGCGATTGATCAATTATGGTTTCCTTTCTTCCCATAACCAGCATGATCATGTGTTCGGGTTTGATATTTTGAGAAATAATAAGGAAATCTTCCCAATCATCGAATTCCTTGAAATCAAATGGAGCTCTAAGGTTTAAATCATCTATTACTTTTTCTATCGCATTCCAGGTAACAACATTTGCATACAAGGTTATCGGGATGCTAAGCTCTTCAGCAATTATAATCATCTTCTTAATCCAAAGTTCAAAACCTTCCAGGGATTCGGTATGTGGTGGCACGGCCACTACCAGGGCCTCGTTAGTGCCCCAGGGTCTTTTCACATCGCATAAAAAAACCGTTTTCTTAGTGTGATCTATTATGTCCTGCATTTTTTCTCCAATGACCACATCTGGACTGGAGCTGGTAGGCCACCCCATAACAATAATATCTGCGATGAGTTCACGGGATTTTCTTGCAATTCCTTCAGCTACATCCTGATCAATAGTTGTAGTTATTTCCACATCGGTTTCTGAAGCGGAAGCCTGTTTCACAAATTCTTCAAGTTTATTCTTGGCTTCGGCAATATTAAGTTCGGCTTGCTCATCGTTTGGAACTACTGAAACTATGGAAATAGGGTTTATGGAGCTTTTATCCTTTATAAGGGTGGAAAACTCCAACAGCTTGTCGAAATTTTCAATATTAGCAAGCGGAAGTAGGATGCTTTCCATCTTATAACTTTCGGTTTGTTTGATTTCCTCGGGATTCAATTCCTTATTTTCTGCAACCAGTTTTATAGCGGCTTTTTCGGTAGCAAAAGTGGCAACTATCGATGTTATAAGAATAAGGATAATGGTCCCGTTAAGAATATTGGTATCAATAATATCGGCATTGTAACCTACAAGGATTACTGCCAGGGTTGCCGCCGCGTGCCCACTACTGAGTCCGAAGATCACTTTGCGTTGCGCATTTGAATATTTAAAGGCCAATTGGGTAAAGAAAGCAGCGAGCCATTTCCCCGCCAGGGCCACTACTGAAAGTGTTACTGCCACCACAATTGCCATATATCCGCTAAGGATAACGCTTATATCCACCAACATTCCCACACTGATAAGGAAAAATGGAATAAATAGGGAATTACCCATAAATTCTATTCGGTTCATAAGTGCAGAGGAATGTGGAATTAGTCGATTTAGCGCAAGTCCTGCAAGGAAGGCTCCGATAATATCTTCAACTCCGGCAAGTTCAGCCAGAAAGGCCGATAGGAAAACCACAGCTAGCACAAAAATATAATGCGCGTGCTTTTCTTTTTCCATTCGGGTAAAAAACCATTTCGCCAGTTTAGGAACGAGATAAAACATGATTCCCACAAAAATGGTGAGTGAAACTACCAACCTTATCCAGAAATCGGCCGTTAGACCACCTTCCTCAGCATTCCCCATAATAACCGCCAAAATGATAAGCACTGCGGTATCTGTAAGTATTGTTCCTCCCACTGTAATGGCGATTGCCTCATTTTTTGCAACTCCCATTTTACTTACAATTGGATATGCAATAAGCGTATGAGTGGCAAACATACTCGCTGTTAAGAAACTCGCATTAAAATCGTAACCCAGAAAATAATAACAGACGGGAAAACCAATAGCAAGGGGTAAGAAAAAGGTGAAAAAACCAAAGAGGAAACTCTTGTTCCGGTTTACTTTAAACTGGTTCATATCCAGTTCGAGGCCGGCGATAAACATAATATAGAGAAGCCCTATTTTAGAAAAAAGATCTATTGCGGTGTTTTGTTCAAGGAGGCCAACCCCATAAGGGCCAATGATAATCCCGGAAATGATCAAAACAATAATACCGGGGATATTAATTCTTCTGAATATTATGGGAGAAACCAGAATTATGACCAGAATAAGGGAAAATACTAAAACGGGATTACTAAAGGGTAAGGTAAATTCGTGGTGGAGAATATCTAAAAACTCGTTCATCTAATTTTTATTTGAGGGACTTTTTTTTATAAAATTACTAAAAACTTATACTTCTAATGTGGGGATTAACCTTCTCTTATAAAAGTATCATGGTTTCTCAAAGGATAAATTCTAAGAATTAATACCTTCTGCAGGCAATGCGTCAACATTTTGTTCTTCTTTCAACATCTTACCAAGATAAACAAGTTTAAATCCTTCTTCAATTTCTACTTGTGAGCTATTGGAAGGGATAATAGTGAATTTTCCCTGCCTGTTTTTAACAAAAACCGGAAGTGTATCAGGACTGGTCTTGGTGATTTCGATCAAGCCTTCATAATGCTCCTTACTGTTCAGCTCTTTTTCATGAATTTCAGGATATTTTCTGGCTAATTCAGTAAGCTTTATATAATCATCGGTATGAGAAAACAGACCTTCTTCAGGGTTAAGTTCAGGGTTGGTCATTTCATCTGAAGTGATCAATCTAAAGGAACCATTCTCACCAAACTGTTTTTGAAATTTGTTAATTGCAGTCTTATTAATATCACTATTTCCAGTCATAGCCATTAAATATCCGATATCGTTTAATTCGATATTGTTAAAGAGATTATCTTCATAGACACTACCTTCAATAGCTTCAATCCCCATGTCTCTGGCTTTTTTTACATTATCCCCGTTATTATCCAGCAAGACCACATGCCGATTGTTATTTTGCAAGTATTTTCCAATTATTCTTGCAATAGAAGAAGCCCCTATAATTAGAACTCCTTCCGATTCCTTAATAAATACTCCTACAATTTTAGAGAAAAATCTCGCGGTAGTCGCGTTTAAAAGTACCGAGAATAATACTATCATAAAAACCAGAGGGGTTATATATTCAGCATCTTCTATCCCTTCGCGTACAAGTCGAAGCCCAAAAAGTGAAGCGATTCCTGCAGCCACAATACCACGAGGCCCAACCCAGCTAATAAAAGCAATTTCATTTACTTTAAGGCCAGATCCTAAGGAACTAAGAATTACTCCTATGGGCCTAATCAGTAGAACCACTGCACCAAAAAGGAGAAGGGATTCCCAGTTATAGATCAACAACATTTCCTCAACTTCGATATTAGCGGCAAGAAGGATAAAAAGTATCGAAATTAGCAAAACGCTTAAAGACTCCTTGAAATAAAGGAGTTCTTTGATGTTGGGGAGTTTTTTGTTTCCCATCACCATTCCCATTATAACCACGGCCAGCAAGCCGCTTTCATGAGCAAAAATATCTGCCAGAACGAAAACTCCCAACACTGTTGCCAGGATAAAAACGTTCAGGAGATAATGCGGAATTACATTTTTCTTTATGAGAAAAGCCAGGATATTAGCAAAAGTAAACCCAAAGGTAAATCCGAAGAGCAGGATCTTACCAAATTCGCTTAAGGCGGTAATCGTAAAATCCTGTCCTCCTTCTACCCTGATAAATTCAAACATCAGTACAGAAATAAGCGCACCAATGGGATCTATGAGAATTCCTTCCCATTTAAGAATTGAGGAAACATGTTTTTTAAGCGGAATATTTCTCAGGATGGGTGAAATCACCGTGGGACCGGTAACAATAATCAAAGCTGAAAACAGGAATGAAATCTGCCAGGTTAAACCAAAGATAAAATGTGCGGCAAGACCAGCCCCTACAAAGGTGACCAGGGTTCCTACACTTATAAGTTTTAGGATAACCGGACCAATATTTCCAACCTCACTTCTACGCAGAGTTAATCCACCCTCAAATAAAATGATCGAAATTGCCAGGGAAACAAAATAAAACAAACTTTCACCTGGAAACACACCTTGACTACCATCCCAAATAGGTTCCAACCACTTTGTGCCGTCTTCAGTAAAAAAAGTTGAAACGGGTCCCACCAAAAGTCCTATGAGGATCAAAGGGAGAATAGCGGGGGTTTTTATTTTCCAGGCCAGCCATTGGGCCAAAATTCCAAGTATTATAAGACTTGCAAGTTCTAACATCCATTTTTAGATTTAATCGGAATACTGCTATTTACAAAAATAACCCGATTAAAGAAGGAATTTGAGGGGTTTTCTCATTTTATTAAAAGAAATGATGTTTATATCCCTTTAGAATAGAATGAAGTGAAAGAAATGAATTCCAGGTCAGAAAATATTAATATTTTGTAAGCCCTTTTCACCCTAAACGGTTTCTACCTATGGAAGAATTAAATATCCTCAACCTTTTAATAATTCTATCAAGCGCCTGGATTGGAGGTTCTCTCGCCAAAAAACTGGGTTATCCAGCTATTCTCGGGGAGCTTTTAATTGGAATTCTACTCGGCCCTGCCCTTTTCGGTATGCTGGAGAGTTCCGAAATGATCAATGTCCTGGCAGAAGTAGGGATCATTCTTCTTATGGTGTACATTGGGATGGAAATCAATTTCAGGGATTTGGGAAAAGCCTCCTGGGCCGGCTTACTGGCTGCTATTGGAGGGTTTATAGTTCCCTTTATAATGGGATATTATACCATTCTCTTTTTCGACGGAACCCAGATGGCAGCAATCTTCGTAGCCATAGCTGTAGGGGTTACTTCCCTGGCAACTAAAAGTCGAATCCTGGTTGACCTGAAGCTGCTCAATACCAGAATAGCCTATGTTTTAATGGCGGGAGCACTAATTTCAGATACACTTGCCCTGGTGATCTTTGCAGGTATAATAAGTTATGTAGATGCCGGAAGCATAGACAGCCTTGGCTTGACCTGGGTTGCTGCAAAGGCAATCCTGTTTTTTGCGTTTACTGCGTTGGCAGGAATTTATCTCTTACCATTATTGGGGAAATTCCTTTACAAAGCCAATATTACCAGCCGAACCCTACACTTTACCCTTATTTTAATAATCGTCTTAGCATTTTCTGAACTTGCCGAACTTGCAGGCCTTCATAGTATTCTTGGTGCATTTATGGCTGGTTTATTTATTAGGGATGGAGTTTTCCAGCGCCAGATCTCTAAGGATATCAACCATATTTTCCATGATGTTTCGGTAGGTTTCCTGGCTCCTATTTTCTTTGTTTCCGCAGGATTTAATGTGACTTTAGAAGTTTTCCAAACCGATCTCTGGATGCTAATTACAGTAACCGCAGTAGCGATGATAGGAAAAATAGTTGGTACCGCTGTATTTTACCTTCCAAGCGGTTATGGCTGGCGCGAGGGTATTGCAGTAGGAACAGGGATGAATGGAAGAGGAGCAGTTGAGATCATTATCGCGGGCATAGGTTTACAAATGGGAATTATAACTTCCGAAATCTTCTCCATTCTGGTCTTCATGGCGATTTTCACAACTTTAACTGTTCCGGTGTTGTTAACCTGGACAACTAAATGGCTAAGGAGTCGTGGAGAACTGATTACGCAGGAATCACGCTCCGGCTATATTATTCTTGGGGCTAATCCCCTTGGACTTTTTATAGCAGATAAGTTAAATGGGAATCAGGATGTGGTTATAATAGATGGCAACAGGGAACATATCATGGAAGCCAAAGAAAGAGGCTATAAAACCGTACACGGAAATATTCTCAAAGAGGAAACCCTTGAAGATGCAAAAGCTATAGAAAAAGGAACTTTCATTGCCCTCACCGGGAATAGTGAAATCAATTTATTGGCGGCTCAACTTGCCGATGATGCTTTTTTTATTCCGAATAAGATCGTCCTGGTTTCTCCTAATAAAAACGGGGCCGATGTGGAATTACTCGATAAGGTAAATGCCACTTCTATGTTTGCCAATAAAACAGAGTTGGAACCATGGTCAAACAGGATCACTTCGGGTAACTTTAAGGAAAACGAGCAAAAAATAGAAGAAGAAATAACCACCCGGGAATGGGTTAAGGAACATCAGGATATAAATAATGAAATTCTTCCTGTTATTATCATTAATACTGAAGGAAACCATACAAGGCCATTTCATTATAATGATGATATCCTACCCGGGGAAATAGTTCTATATCTCTCTTGATTTTCTGAATTTGCTGTTAAATAAACACCAACCTTATCTCGAAGTTTAATCATGTACCTTGCTTTTATTAATTTGCAGGTGAAAAATCAGTAATTATGAAATTATACCCTATTGAAGCCGGAAATTTTAAACTCGACGGAGGTGCTATGTTTGGGGTTGTGCCCAAAACTCTTTGGAACCGCACCAATCCAGCCGATGAAAACAATATGATAGATATTGCCGCACGTTGCCTTTTAATAGAAGATGGTGAACGGCTTATTCTTATTGATACCGGGATGGGCGATAAGCAAAGTGAAAAATTCTTTAGCTATTATTATCGGTGGGGCGACCATTCCATAGATAAATCACTTAAAAAACACGGATTTAACCGCGATGATATAACCGATGTTTTCATGACTCATCTACATTTTGACCATTGTGGTGGAAGCATTCAATGGAATAAAAACCGAACAGGTTATGAACCGGCTTTTAAAAACGCCCGGTTCTGGAGTAATAAAGAACACTGGTTATGGGCAACACAGCCCAATGCCCGGGAAAAAGCATCATTTTTAAAGGAAAATATAATTCCGATGGAGCAGAGTGGGAAACTTCATTTTCTTGACAGAAAAAATGATGAATCTTTTAAACCTGCCGAACATCTGCCTTTTGGCGTGTTGTTTGTTGATGGTCATACCGATAAACAAATGATTCCGCATATAACTTATAAAGATAAAACTCTTGTTTTTATGGCAGACCTTCTGCCTACAGCCGGCCATATTCCACTGCCGTACGTGATGGGCTATGATACCCGACCGTTGCTCACGCTGCCTGAAAAAGATAAATTTCTAAAGCAGGCTGCCGATCATAATT
>NZ_JBEPWD010000040.1:0-21147 GCF_041642575.1 Salegentibacter sp.
TCTATATTTATTTGTCCTTTTTTAGGTTGTTTTTTCTCTTCACTCATCTTATTGATTTTTATTTTGTTGAAAGTAGTTTGCTATCAAAATATATACAGGATACATAATCTTGTAAAATCATGTTATCACTAAAATACAAAAAATCCCGACCCGAAAACTATCGGGCCGGGATTTAAAAGAAATCAGGGTCGCAATTGCGACCCTGATAATATCCGAAATTAATTGTAATTAACTTCTTGCTTATTCTCAAGCATCTCGTCAAATTCTTCTTTAGAACCAACAATAATACTGTCATATTCACGCATTCCGGTACCTGCAGGAATTCTATGTCCTACAATTACGTTCTCCTTAAGTCCTTCAAGTTCATCGATCTTACCGCTTACTGCAGCTTCGTTCAATACTTTGGTAGTTTCCTGGAAGGAAGCCGCCGAAATAAAGGATTTAGTTTGAAGCGATGCCCTGGTAATACCCTGTAGCACCGGTGTAGCCGTGGCATTGGTCACATCCCTCGCTGTAGCAAGATTCTTGTCTTCTCTTCTTAGAAGAGAATTCTCGTCTCTTAGCTGACGTGGAGTAATGATCTGCCCTGCTTTCAGGTTCTCTGAATCTCCGGCATCTTCCACTACTTTCAATCCGAAGATCTTATCATTTTCCTCGATGAAATCAGATTTATGAACAAGCTGGTTTTCAAGGAAAATAGTATCTCCCGGATCCTGAATTCTAACCTTACGCATCATCTGTCTTACCACAACTTCAAAGTGCTTATCGTTGATCTTCACACCCTGTAGTCGGTAAACTTCCTGCACTTCATTTACAAGATACTGCTGAACCGCGTTCGGTCCTTTGATATTAAGAATATCTTCAGGAGTAACAGATCCATCAGAAAGCGGCATTCCGGCACGAACATAATCGTTCTCCTGAACAAGGATCTGGTTAGAAAGCTTTACTAGATATTTCTTAACCTCACCAAGTTTAGATTCCACGATTATCTCGCGATTTCCACGCTTGATCTTTCCGAATGAAACAACACCATCGATCTCACTTACCACAGCCGGGTTGGATGGATTACGAGCTTCGAACAATTCGGTTACCCTTGGAAGACCACCTGTAATATCCCCTGCTTTAGAAGATTTACGCGGTATCTTAACCAGGATTTTTCCTACTTTGATCTTATCTCCGTTATCTACCATTAGGTGGGCACCCACCGGTAGGTTGTAAGACCTGATCACTTCATCTTTCTTACCTAGAATGTGAAGCGTTGGAATTAGTTTTTTATTTCTTGATTCTGAAATTACTTTTTCCTGGAATCCGGTTTGCTCATCTATTTCAACCTGGTAGGTTACACCCTGCTCCACGTTTTCATATTTGATCTTTCCTGCGAATTCAGAAATAATAACTCCGTTATATGGATCCCACTGGCATACAATATCGCCTTTTTTAAGTTCGGCACCATTATCAATAAAGATTTGAGAACCATAAGGAATATTACTGGTACTAAGTACCACTCCGGTTTTCTTATCTTTTATTTTAAGTTCTGCGGTACGTGAGATCACAATTTCGGCAAGACTTCCATCAGGAGCTTCGCCTTTTACTACTTTAAGGTCTTCAATTTCGGCAATACCGTCTAATTTAGCCTCAAGTTTATTGTCTTCTGAAATGTTTCCTGCAATACCACCCACGTGAAAGGTACGAAGAGTAAGCTGAGTTCCCGGCTCCCCAATTGACTGGGCAGCAACAACACCAACAGCTTCACCTTTTTGTACCATCTTATTGGTAGAGAGGTTTCTTCCGTAACATCTTGCACAGATTCCTTTTTTAGCCTCACAGGTAAGCGGAGAACGAACCTCTACGCTTTCAATAGGTGCTGCATTAATCTTATCAACAACTTCATCTGTAATTTCTTCTCCGGCTGAAACCAGAAGGTCTCCGGTTGAAGGATGGGTTACATCATAAAGGGAGATACGTCCCAGGATTCTTTCACCTAAAGATTCAACAATTTCTTCATTCTTCTTAAGCGGTTTTACTTCTACTCCTCTTAGGGTACCACAATCTTCTTCATTTACAATCACATCCTGTGATACATCCACAAGTCTACGGGTAAGGTAACCAGCATCGGCAGTTTTAAGGGCCGTATCGGCAAGACCTTTACGCGCACCGTGAGTAGAGATAAAATATTCAAGAATTGAAAGCCCTTCCTTAAAGTTAGAAAGAATTGGGTTCTCGATAATTTCACCACCCCCTGAACTGGATTTCTTCGGCTTGGCCATCAGTCCACGCATACCAGTTAACTGACGAATCTGCTCCTTAGAACCACGCGCCCCGGAATCAAGCATCATATACACCGAGTTGAATCCTTGCTGATCTTCACGAATTCGCTTCATAGCTAGTTCAGTAAGTCCTGCGTTGGTAGAGGTCCAGATATCAATAACCTGGTTATAACGTTCATTGTTGGTAATAAGACCCATATTATAGTTTCCTATAATACCTTCTACCTGTTCGTTAGCCTCATCGATCATCGCCTGCTTTTCTTCAGGAATAATAATATCCCCTAAGCTAAAGGAAAGACCACCGCGGAAAGCAAAACCATATCCCATATCCTTAATAGCATCAAGGAAATCGGCAGTTTCAGGTACACTGGTTACTTTCAGTATCTTTCCAATAATGTCTCGCAGAGATTTCTTGGTAAGTACATCGTTAATATAACCGGCTTTTTCTGGCACAGCCTCATTAAAGAGCACTCTACCTACCGTGGTTTCAATTAGCTGGGTTGTAAGTTCACCAATTTCATTGAAGTCTTTGGTTCTTATTTTGACAATAGCATTAAGGTCTACTTGCTTCTGGTTGTAAGCAATTACAAGTTCTTCAGCAGAATAGAAAGTAAGACCTTCGCCTTTAACCTTCACTTCATCAGTAGACTTTCTGGATTTGGTCATATAGTAAAGACCAAGTACCATATCCTGAGACGGAACCGTAATTGGGGAACCGTTCGCAGGGTTTAATATATTGTGAGAAGCCAGCATTAATAACTGTGCTTCCAAAATAGCCTCCGGTCCTAACGGAAGGTGAACCGCCATCTGATCCCCATCAAAGTCGGCGTTGAATGCCGTACATGCAAGTGGGTGCAGCTGGATAGCTTTTCCTTCTATAAGTTTAGGCTGGAAAGCCTGGATTCCCAGACGGTGAAGTGTGGGGGCACGGTTAAGCAATACAGGGTGTCCTTTTAGAACGTTCTCAAGAATATCCCATACTACCGGCTCTTTTTTATCTATAATTTTCTTGGCAGATTTCACTGTCTTCACAATTCCTCTCTCGATCAATTTTCTGATCACAAAAGGCTTGTAAAGTTCGGCTGCCATATCCTTCGGAATACCACATTCGTACATCCTCAATTCAGGTCCAACAACAATTACCGAACGCGCGGAGTAATCCACACGCTTACCAAGTAAGTTTTGACGGAAACGTCCTTGTTTACCTTTTAAGGAATCAGAAAGCGATTTCAACGGACGGTTCGAATCGGTTTTTACTGCTGAAGATTTCCTGGTATTGTCAAACAATGAATCTACCGATTCCTGAAGCATACGTTTTTCGTTACGTAGAATCACTTCAGGAGCTTTGATCTCCATCAACCTTTTCAAACGGTTGTTACGAATAATAACCCTTCTGTAAAGGTCATTTAAATCTGAAGTCGCGAAACGTCCACCATCAAGAGGCACAAGCGGGCGCAATTCCGGCGGAATTACAGGCACCACTTTCATGATCATCCATTCAGGAAGATTCTCGCGGTTGTTATTGGCATCCCGGAAAGCTTCTACAACCTGAAGACGCTTAAGCGCTTCAGTTTTACGTTGTTTTGAAGTTTCGTTATTTGCCTTGTGCCTTAACTCATAAGAAAGTTCATTAAGGTCAATTCTTCTTAAAATTTCGATAAGACACTCCGCACCCATCTTGGCGATGAATTTGTTCGGGTCGTTATCGTCTAAATAAAGATTTTCCTGCGGAAGGGTATCCAGAATGTTCAGGTACTCTTCCTCAGTTAGGAAATCCATTTTCTTCAATGGTTCTCCTTCTTCGTTCTTGGCGATACCTGGCTGAATTACTACGTAGCGTTCGTAGTAAATGATCATGTCCAGTTTCTTGGACGGCAGGCCAAGTAAATAACCTATTTTGTTTGGTAAAGAACGGAAATACCAGATATGTGCTACAGGAACTACCAAATTAATGTGTCCTACACGATCTCTACGTACTTTTTTCTCGGTTACTTCTACTCCACAACGGTCACAAACTATCCCTTTGTAGCGTATTCTTTTATATTTACCGCAGGCACATTCATAATCCTTTACAGGACCAAAAATACGCTCACAAAACAAACCGTCACGCTCTGGTTTGTGTGTACGATAATTGATAGTTTCCGGCTTAAGAACTTCTCCGCGGGATTCTGCGAGGATAGATTCCGGGGAAGCTAAACCGATAGAGATCTTATTGAATCTCTGTATTGTATTCTTATCATTATTTCTAGCCATAATAACTGCTGCTATAATTATTGTGAAAATCCTGTTTTAAGGGGACACCCAGGTGTCCCCATGTTCTAAAACAGTGTATTATTCTTCTAACTTAATATCCAATCCAAGACCTTTCAATTCGTGCATAAGTACGTTGAAAGATTCTGGTAGTCCCGGCTCTGGCATAGGCTCGCCTTTTACGATCGCTTCGTAGGTTTTTGCCCTTCCTATCACATCATCAGATTTTACGGTTAAGATCTCACGCAGGGTGCTTGATGCTCCATAAGCCTCAAGTGCCCAAACTTCCATCTCACCAAAACGCTGACCTCCAAACTGAGCTTTACCACCAAGCGGTTGCTGAGTAATAAGTGAGTACGGTCCAATAGAACGTGCGTGCATCTTATCTTCGATCATATGCCCTAATTTCAGCATATAGATCACACCAACAGTTGCAGGCTGGTCAAATCGGTCTCCCGTTCCACCATCGTAAAGATAGGTGTGTCCAAAGCGTGGGATTCCGGCTTCATCGGTGAGCTCATTGATCTGGTCAATAGTCGCTCCGTCAAAAATTGGAGTGGCATATTTATTACCAAGCTTTTGTCCTGCCCATCCAAGAACGGTTTCATAGATCTGCCCGATGTTCATACGCGATGGCACCCCAAGAGGGTTCAACACGATATCCACAGGAGTTCCATCATCAAGGAACGGCATATCTTCCTGGCGAACGATTCTTGCAACAATACCTTTGTTACCGTGACGTCCAGCCATTTTATCACCTACTTTTAGTTTACGCTTCTTAGCGATGTAAACCTTAGCAAGCTTAAGGATTCCTGAAGGAAGTTCATCTCCTACAGAGATAGTAAACTTCTCTCTTCTCAGGTTACCTTGAAGATCGTTTTCCTTGATCTTGTAGTTGTGGATAAGATCGGCTACTAAAGCATTCAGGTGATCGTCTGTAGTCCAGGTGCCGTGAGTAAGATGCGTATAATCATCTACGGCGTTAAGCATCTTAAGGGTATATTTCTTCCCTTTTGGTAATACTTCTTCCCCCAGATCGTTTTGTACTCCCTGAGCGGTTTTTCCACCTATAATAGCGAACAGCTTGTCTATAAGCTCAGCCTTTAGATTGGCAAACTTAGCATCATACTTCTTCTCAAGCGCTGTTACATCTTCTTTATCCTGAGCACGCTTACGCTTGTCTTTAATTGCACGGGCAAAAAGTTTTTTCTCTATCACAACCCCGTTAAGCGATGGGGAGGCTTTTAAAGAAGCATCTTTTACATCTCCGGCTTTATCTCCAAAAATAGCTCTAAGCAGTTTCTCTTCAGGAGTTGGATCGCTTTCACCTTTAGGAGTAATTTTTCCGATAAGAATATCGCCGGGTTTAACTTCGGCACCAATTCTAATCATTCCATTCTCGTCAAGATCTTTTGTCGCTTCTTCTGAAACGTTAGGAATATCATTGGTCAACTCTTCATTACCTAATTTGGTATCCCGAACTTCCAGCGAGTATTCATCAATGTGGATAGAGGTGAAAACATCCTCTCTAACCACTCTTTCAGAGATCACGATCGCATCCTCAAAGTTATATCCTTTCCAGGGCATAAAGGCAACCTTCATGTTTCTACCCAGAGCAAGTTCCCCTGCTTCGGTAGCATATCCCTGACATAAAACCTGTCCTTTGGTCACTCTGTCTCCAACCTTAACAATTGGTCTTAGGTTGATAGAAGATCCCTGGTTGGTTTTACGGAATTTAATAAGATTATAAGATTTAGAGTCACTATCAAAACTCACCATACGTTCCTCTTCGGTCCTGTCGTATTTGATAATGATCTTCTTAGCGTCTACATATTCCACTTCTCCGTCTCCTTCAGCATTTATCAATACACGGGAATCTGTAGCTACCTGACGTTCAAGCCCCGTTCCAACAATTGGAGATTCGGCTCTTAATAATGGTAGTGCCTGGCGCATCATGTTTGATCCCATCAACGCACGGTTCGCATCATCATGTTCCAAAAATGGAATAAGTGAAGCCGAAATCGAAGAAATCTGGTTTGGTGCAACATCGGTGTAATGGATCTCTTTTGGATCTACTACAGGGAAGTCACCTTCCATACGGGCAATTACCCTATCAGTGTCAATAGTTCCATCTTCTGTAAGCGGAATATTGGCCTGGGCTATTTTCTTATCTTCCTCTTCTTCAGCGCTTAAATAAATAGGCTCTTCAGAAAGATTTAGTTTTCCTTCAGATACTTTACGGTATGGAGTCTCAATGAATCCCATTCCGTTAACTTTAGCGTATACTGAAAGGGAAGAAATAAGTCCAATGTTCGGCCCTTCAGGCGTTTCAATAGGACAAAGTCTTCCGTAGTGAGTATAGTGAACATCACGAACCTCAAAACCTGCTCTCTCTCTTGAAAGACCACCTGGCCCAAGAGCGGAAAGACGACGCTTGTGAGTGATCTCGGCAAGCGGGTTGGTTTGGTCCATAAACTGAGACAGCTGGTTGGTACCAAAGAAAGAGTTGATTACTGAAGAAAGTGTCTTCGCGTTAATCAAATCGATTGGGGTAAACACCTCGTTGTCACGAACGTTCATACGCTCACGGATGGTACGTGCCATACGGGCAAGTCCCACTCCAAATTGCTGAGACAATTGCTCACCTACAGTTCTAACACGACGGTTAGAAAGGTGATCAATATCATCGATCTCAGCTTTCGAGTTAATTAACTCAATAAGATATTTTACAATGGTGATGATATCTTCTTTGGTAAGCACCTGCTTATCCATAGACACATCAAGACCAAGTTTCTTGTTCATTCTGTAACGCCCAACTTCTCCAAGGCTATAACGCTGATCTGAGAAGAATAACTTGTCTATAATCCCACGCGCAGTTTCTTCATCTGGCGGCTCGGCATTACGCAATTGACGGTAAATATGCTCCACCGCTTCCTTTTCAGAGTTGGTTGGATCTTTTTGAAGGGTGTTATGAATAATTGCATAATCACCGGTAGAGTTATCTTCTTTATGAAGAAGAATAGTCTTTGTTCCGGTTTCAAGGATTTCCTCGATATGGTCTTTTTCAAGTTCGGTATCACGGTCTAATACGATCTCGTTACGCTCTATTGAAACAACCTCTCCTGTATCTTCATCTACGAAATCTTCATACCAGGTGTTCAATACACGCGCGGCCAGTTTACGGCCTAATACTTTTTTAAGTCCTGTCTTAGAAACTTTAACCTCTTCAGCAAGGTCAAAGATCTCAAGGATATCTTTATCACGCTCAAATCCGATAGCACGGAAAAGGGTGGTAACAGGTAATTTTTTCTTTCTATCGATATAAGCGTACATCACGCTGTTGATATCTGTAGCGAATTCTATCCAGCTTCCTTTGAAAGGAATAACACGGGCAGAATAAAGTTTGGTTCCATTTGCATGGAAAGACTGTCCAAAGAAAACCCCGGGAGAACGGTGTAATTGAGATACTACAACACGTTCTGCACCGTTGATGCAAAAGGTACCACTAGGGGTCATATATGGGATAGTTCCCAAATAAACGTCCTGTACGATAGTTTCAAAATCTTCGTGCTCAGGGTCGGTACAATAAAGCTTTAATCTGGCTTTAAGCGGTACACTGTAAGTGAGGCCACGTTCAATACATTCCTGGATGGAATATCTTGGCGGGTCCACAAAATAATCTAAAAATTCTAGTACAAATTGATTACGGGTGTCCGTAATAGGGAAGTTTTCTAAGAAGGTATTATAAAGCCCTTCATTTCCCCGCTCTTCTGATTTGGTTTCTAATTGAAAGAAATCCTGAAACGACTTGATCTGGATATCCAGGAAGTCCGGGTAATCAGGCCTGTTCTTTACAGAAGAGAAACTCACTCTTTCAGTTTGCTTTGCTAACATCAATGGACGGATTATAAATTATATAAAAAAACTGCGCGTTATAAAGCTTTAGCTCTATATACGCAAAAGGGTTTAGACCTTCAGGAGCGAATCCTGAGGTCTAAACCTAAATAATATTGCTTCGGCAAGCTTATTTAAGCTCAACCTCTGCTCCTGCTTCTTCTAACTGGGCTTTAAGTGCTTCAGCTTCATCTTTTGCTACTCCTTCTTTTACTGGAGCAGGCGCGCCATCTACTAATGCTTTAGCGTCTTTAAGACCAAGACCGGTAAGCTCTTTTACCAATTTAACTACAGCTAGTTTAGATCCACCTGGAGCATTAAGAATTACGTCGAATTCTGTTTGCTCTTCAGCTTCTTCACCACCACCGGCAGCAGCACCACCAGCAACAGCTACTGCAGCAGCAGCAGGCTCAATGCCATATTCTTCTTTTAAAATATCAGCTAACTCGTTTACTTCTTTTACGGTCAAGTTAACCAATTGTTCTGCGAAATCTTTCAAATCTGCCATTTTCTATCGTTTTAAAATGTTCTTTAAATTTATAATTGTTAAAAAGTGCGTACTATATTAACCTTCCTTTTCTGAAAGGGTCTTAAGAATTCCGGCTAATTTACCGCCACCTGATTGAAGTGCTGAAATAACATTCTTAGCAGGTGATTGTAGTAATCCGATGATATCTCCAATAACTTCTTCTTTAGACTTAATGTTAACCAGAGTATCAAGATACTCATCACCAACATAAACGGCTTCTTCTACAAAAGCTCCTTTTAAAAGAGGTTTATCAGATTTCTTTCTGAATTCCTTGATTACTTTGGCCGGTGCATTACCGGTTTCAGAAATCATTATTGAGGTGTTGCCTTTCAAAACTCCAGGAAGATCACCGAAATCTTTATCAGATCCTTCCATCGCTTTGGCAAGCAAGGTATTCTTAACTACCGCCAGTTTTACGTTAGCTTTAAAACAAGCTCTACGTAAATTTGTGGTTGCTCCGGCATTAAGGCCGGAAATATCAGCTAAATAAATGATTGAATTATCAGTTAACTGGGCAGTTAAATCTTCAATTACTATTGATTTTTCTTCTCTTGTCATAACTATCTAATTATTGCTCAGTGAACCTTTTAGTATCAATCTCCACACTTGGGCTCATGGTAGAAGAGAGGTATATACTTTTTATATAGATTCCCTTTGCTGCCTGAGGCTTCAATTTCACTAAAGTAGTTAATAATTCTCTCGCGTTTCCGGCTAATTTATCAGCCTCAAAAGATGCTTTCCCAATACCAGCATGTACAATTCCGGTTTTATCAACTTTAAAGTCGATCTTACCGGCTTTAACATCAGATACTGCCTTTGCAACATCCATAGTTACTGTACCGGTTTTAGGGTTAGGCATCAATCCACGTGGTCCTAAAACACGACCAAGAGGTCCTAATTTACCCATTACACTAGGCATAGTGATAATTACATCAACATCAGTCCAGCCTCCTTTTATCTTGTCAAGATATTCATCCAGTCCAACATAATCGGCGCCTGCCTCTTTTGCTTCTTCTTCCTTATCAGGAGTTACCAAAGCCAAAACCTTAACATCTTTACCGGTACCGTGTGGAAGGGTTACTACACCTCTTACCATCTGGTTGGCTTTTCTGGGATCTACGTTCAAACGAACCGCCAAATCCACAGAAGCGTCAAAGTTTTCATTGGAAACTTCCTTTATTAAAGCTGAAGCTTCTGCAACCGAATACGTTTTACCGCTTTCGATTTTAGATTGGGCTTCTTTTTGCTTTTTAGTCAATTTTGCCATTTCTTAATTTCTTTTTGGATTAAAACGGTGCATTACCTTTTACAGTTATTCCCATTGAACGAGCTGTTCCGGCAACCATCTTCATAGCAGATTCTATAGTGAAGGCATTTAAATCCTGCATTTTGTCTTCTGCAATAGCTTTAACCTGATCCCAAGAAACACTTGCTACTTTTTTTCGGTTAGGTTCCCCTGAACCTTTTTTCGTTTTAGATGCTTCCAATAACTGTACTGCAGCTGGAGGTGTTTTAATCACAAAGTCAAAAGACTTATCTGAATAAACATTAATCGCAACCGGCAATACCTTACCTTGTTTATCCTGGGTTCTACCATTGAATTGCTTACAGAATTCCATGATATTCACCCCGGCAGCACCTAAAGCAGGTCCAACTGGTGGTGATGGGTTAGCAGCACCCCCGCGAACTTGTAGTTTTACAACTTTACTTACTTCTTTTGCCATTTTTTCAATTTTTAGGTGATAGTTTGTTATAGTGGAAGCTTTAAAAAACTATCGAAAAAACTATGTAACAATATAATCTTTATACTTTCTCTACTTGCATATAGCTTAGTTCCAATGGTGTCTTTCTTCCGAAGATTTTCACCATTACTTCAAGCTTACGCTTTTCTTCATTAATCTTTTCTACAGTACCGTTAAACCCGTTAAAAGGACCATCGATAACTTTAATAGTTTCTCCAATGGTAAATGGTATAGCAACATTATCGGCCTTAACCGAAAGTTCATCCACCTTACCTAACATTCTGTTTACTTCAGATTTTCTTAAAGGCACCGGATCCCCGCCTTTGGTTTCACCCAAAAAGCCAATTACTCCATTGATAGATTTAATAATATGAGGGATTTCTCCACCAAGATTGGCTTGCACCATTACGTATCCAGGAAAATAAACTCTTTCCTTATTAACTTTCTTTCCGTTTCTTATCTGGATCACCTTTTCTGTAGGAACCAAAACCTGGTCAATATAGTCCTCAAGATTATTGTGAGCGATCTCCCGCTCAATATATTCCTTCACCTTATTCTCCTGGCCACTAACAGCCCGGACTACATACCAGTTTTTTTCCTTAACATCTGCCATTTCCCGTCTATTTAAGATTTGATCCACTTAAAGTATTCCTCAATAACCCCACTAAACACGGTGTCTACACCCCATATTGCTAATGAAAAGATTATAGAAAATACCGCTACAAGAATGGTGAGCCTTTGAGCTTCTGGCCAGCTTGTCCAGGTAACATGGTTCTTTAACTCGTTGTAAGATTCGGATATATAATTAACAATTCCTGCCATTTCTTTCAATGTATTTGAACGGATTGAGAGGCTTCCTTCAGTTTCCATCAGGACAAGCTTCTCGCTTCTTTTTTTACTGCACGGGTTGAGAGGCTCGAACTCCCGACACCTGGTTTTGGAGACCAGTGCTCTACCAACTGAGCTAAACCCGTAAATATAAGTGAAGGTATCCCGGCTGTTAACCAGGATACCTTTTTATATAAAAATTCTAATTAGTCTAGAATCTCAGTTACCTGACCAGCACCTACAGTTCTACCACCTTCACGGATAGCGAAACGTAGTCCAACATTCATTGCAATAGCCTGGATAAGATCTACAGTAATAGTAAGGTTATCACCTGGCATTACCATTTCTACACCATCAGGAAGGTTAATTGTTCCTGTTACGTCAGTTGTACGTACGTAAAACTGAGGACGGTAGTTGTTATGGAATGGAGTGTGACGTCCACCTTCTTCTTTTTTAAGGATATAAACCTCAGCTTTGAATTTAGAGTGAGGAGTTACAGATCCTGGCTTGGTAATTACCATACCTCTTGAGATCTGAGATTTCTCAATACCTCTTAACAAGATACCAACGTTATCTCCAGCTTCACCTCTATCAAGGATCTTACGGAACATCTCAACACCAGTAACAGTAGAAGTAAGTTTTCCAGCTCCCATACCGATGATCTCTACAGGATCTCCAGTGTTTGCAACACCAGTCTCAATACGACCAGTTGCTACAGTACCACGTCCAGTAATAGAGAATACATCTTCTATAGGCATTAAGAAAGGCTTATCTACATCACGCTCTGGCAATTCGATCCAGCTATCAACAGCCTCCATCAATTCAAGAACAGTTTTAGACCATTTCTCATCTCCTTCAAGAGCACCAAGAGCAGAACCTGAAATTACAGGACCATTATCTCCATCATACTCATAGAAAGAAAGAAGATCTCTAACTTCCATTTCAACTAGCTCAAGAAGCTCTTCATCATCAACAAGGTCAACTTTGTTCAAGAACACAACAATTCTTGGAATACCAACCTGACGTCCTAAAAGGATATGCTCACGAGTTTGTGGCATAGGACCATCTGTAGCCGCAACCACAAGAATAGCACCGTCCATTTGAGCAGCACCTGTAACCATGTTTTTTACGTAATCGGCGTGACCAGGACAGTCAACGTGAGCGTAATGACGGTTAGCAGTTGAATACTCTACGTGAGAAGAGTTAATTGTAATACCTCTTTCTTTCTCTTCAGGAGCATTATCGATTTGATCAAAAGCACTGGCTTCTGAATAACCAGCATCAGCCATTACTTTTGTAATAGCTGCAGTTAAAGTTGTTTTTCCGTGATCTACGTGTCCAATAGTACCTATATTAAGGTGCGGCTTGGACCGATCGTAAGTTTCCTTTGCCATAATTAATACTTATTTAATCTTAGTTATATATTAGTGTTCAATTTTATACAAAATCTAGAGCCAACGACGAGAATTGAACTCGTGACCTCTTCCTTACCAAGGAAACGCTCTACCCCTGAGCTACGTCGGCTATTAAGAGAGTATCACCCTCTAAGTTCTCCGGAAAATACAAAATACCATAAGCCAGGCCAGGCTTACGGGTTTTAAAAATGTATTCTCTCATTCCAGTTTAGACGCTAAAAAAATAAAGCAGATCCAGCAGGAAAAATTTAAGTGAGCGGGAGACCGGGTTCGAACCGGCGACATTCAGCTTGGAAGGCTGACGCTCTACCAACTGAGCTACTCCCGCATTAAATTCAGGATCTGAAATTCAAGATTGATTTTAAATCTCGAATTCGGAATCTTGAATTTTAAGTGGGGAGAGCAGGATTCGAACCTGCGAAGTTAAAAACAGCAGATTTACAGTCTGCCCTCGTTGGCCGCTTGAGTATCTCCCCAAATCATTTTTTCACTATTTCATAGAACCATAACCGTTCCCGGCTAAGCTTTATGATGTTTTTTAAAACGGCTGCAAATAAAAAGAAATTTACAGCAGCATCCAAAGCATTTTTTCAAAAATTTTAAGAACATTTTTTAGCCTCCTCAACTTCAGAATATTAAATCCTGAATTTTTTTCTTGAGAACGACGATTTTGTCTGTTTCAAAATTTCAAGAGCCGATGAAGGGACTTCCTTCGACTTAAGCTCAGGACAGGCTTCTAGTCCCTCTTACATGCAAAAAAGGATTCTATTCCTAATTGCAACATCCTTCGCGTTAACTTCAAAATTTCAAGAGCCGATGGAGGGACTCGAACCCACGACCTGCTGATTACAAATCAGCTGCTCTAGCCAGCTGAGCTACATCGGCCTCTAAGCCTACTTTTTCACATAAAAAAGTCCGCTATTTCTAACGGACTGCAAATGTAAATAAATAATTCCTTTCACAAAACAATTCTGCGAAAAAAAATCAACTAAACATGCGCATTCATTTTTTCTTTGCGTTTTATCAACTGCCTTTGCAAAGAAGTAACTGATTCATCTACACACTCCTCAAATTTTTTACAGGTTTTCTTCACAATTAATTCTCCTCCGGGAATACTGAGTAAGATCTCAGTAGTTTTATTGGTTTTATTGCTGGTATTCTCAGTTTTTAGATATACATCGGCAAAGATTATTTTATCGAAATAGGTTTCTAACTTATCCAGTTTCATTTGAATAAAATCAATGAGTTTCTGGTCAGCATTGAAATTTACAGACTGCACGTTCACTTTCATAATATCGAGAATTTAATTAAACAATAATTGAGTTAGTCTTTTTTGTTCCGGGGATGTGCCATTTTATGCACCTTGCTTAATTCTGATATGCTATTGTGAGTATATACCTGCGTTGAAGCTAGGCTGGAATGACCCAGCAACTCTTTTACAGCATTGAGGTTGGCTCCCTGGTTCAATAAATGCGTCGCGAAACTATGCCTTAGTATATGAGGACTCGTTTTTAGCTTCCCTGACACCTTACTAAAGTAATTATTAATAATCCTATAAACAAAACTTTCAGATAATTTAACGCCGGTTTCAGATACAAAAAATTGCCTGTTATCCTCACCCCCTTTTAAAGCCTTTCTGGCGCCTCGATAAGCCTTAACCGATTCACAAACCGAAGTCAATAATGGAATATATCTTTCCTTGCTCCGCTTACCTAAAACCTTAATCACCTGATTGGCTTCGTCGATGTCTCCGGTTTTAAGATTTATAAGCTCAATGCGACGAATCCCGGTGGTATAAAACAATTCCACAATGAGCTTGTCTCTTATCCCTACAAAAGTATCAGTCTCGAAGGAATCAAGTACCTGCCTTACTTCTTTTTCTGAAAATGGCACCTGTACCTTCCCAGGGGTTTTTAGGGCCCGGTGTTTAGCCAGGGGAGAAATTTCCAGCTGACCGGTTTTCTGAAGGAACCGATAATATGCTTTTAAAGATGAAATTTTCCGGTTAACGCTTCGGTTGGAGATTCCGCTTTCAACCAGGTTTACGATCCAGGTTCTTATTTGGGGGTAGTTAACATCAGTTAGATCTCCAGAATCAAATTCCTCTTTTAGAAAATTCTGAAATGCTGTAAGATCAGCCTTGTAGGCAGTAAGGGTATGCGCAGAGTAATTCTTCTCTAAATGCAGGTAATCCAGAAACTGGGAAAAGGGCATAAAAAAACTGTTGGAAAACAAAGTTATGAAACTTTAGTTTACCAACAGTTATATTGCAATACCAAGAAGCAAGGCTATCCTGGATTTAATTTTAAATCTCTGTAAGAGAAACTTTCTGCAATAAGATTTCCGACTTCTCGGAAATGACCAAAGATCTAAATGTCTTCCTGGTCTCTCAAATGCTGAATGTATTCTGCTTTTTGGATTTGAGCCCTACGTTCTACTGACGGCTTTGTGAAATGTTGACGACTTCTCAACTGACGCATCGTTCCCGTTTTATCGAATTTTCTCTTAAAACGCTTCAGCGCTCTATCAATATTTTCTCCGTCTTTTACTGGTATTATTAACATAGTGTCACCTCCTTTCATTAAAAATTAGGCTGCAAATATAATTCAATTATACAAACCCACAATTATTATTCAAATAAATTCCTACAGTGTGAAAATTTTATTTCGCTGCAGGCTTATACTCCTTCTTATCGATGATCATTTTAGCGATTATCTCCCGTAATATCTCTGAAGTTCCTCCGCCAATAGGCCCTAAACGGCTATCGCGGAACATTCTTGCCAGGGGATAATCTTCCATATAACCATAACCTCCCAGCATCTGTAAAGCATCATAGATCACCTGGTCAGCAATTTTGGTGGAAAGCAGTTTAGACATACTGGCTTCTTTTACCACATACTCCCCCATTTCCATTCTTTTGGTAACAGAATAATTAAACTCCCTGCACATTTCAACTTCACTGGCCATATCGGCTACTTTGTGTCTTAATGCCTGAAATTTATCAATAGTCTTTCCGAAGGCTTCGCGCTCCGACATATAATTCAATGCGTAATCCAGAGCATACTCGGCGCGCGCATGGGCGTTTATCCCCATAATTAATCGTTCCATCGCGAAATGCTGCATGATATAAGAAAAACCTTTATTCTCCTCGCCCATCAAATGATCTGCCGGGATCTCTACATTGTCAAAGGCTATTTCAGCAGTATCGGAAGCTCTCCAGCCCAGTTTATTGAGTTTAGAAGAAGAAATTCCGGGAGTATCCCTGTCTACCATAAAAATGCTCATCCCCTTACTTCCCTTCGAAGGATCCGTCTTAGCGGCTACTATCAGATAATCTGAATACACTCCGTTAGTGATAAAGGTCTTCGACCCATTCAGAACATATTTGTCTCCTTTTTTAACCGCGGTGCTTCGCATTCCGGCAACATCCGATCCTCCAAAGGGCTCAGTGATGCACAAACATCCTATCTTCTCACCATCAATACTTGGGGTAAGATATTTTTTCTTTATCTCTTCACTGCCTTCAGTTTTTACATGGGTCATGGCAAGATAAGCATGGGCCCACATGGCAGCAGCAAATCCGCCACTGTTAATTTTTTGAAGCTCTTCCAGAAAGATCACGGTATAAAATAGATCTAAGCCCATCCCTCCGTATTCTTCAGGTTGGTTAAGGCCAAAATATCCCATTTCCCCGAATTTCTTCCAGATAAATCGCTCGATCTCCCCGGTTTCTTCCCATTTATCCAAATGAGGTACTACCTCTTTCTGAAGAAATTCCTTAAAACTTTTTCTGAATAATTCGTGTTCTTCTGTAAAATACATGCTGTTCATGTGCTTCTTTTATATTAAGATAAGGGAAGGCGGGATAAAACCTTTCCCCTGAAATTTTAAAAAATTAAAAATAACTTGATTTTTTAAGATTCTGAAATAAAATTTTAACTGATTAAAAAACCAGGAATTATTCAGAAATCTGCATCCGCGCCCAAATATAATTGAATTCTATCGATCCTATCCGCAGGAAATCCTTCAATTTTTGATAATTCCCTAAGATCTTCGATATTTTCATGCAACAATCTGTAATCTATGATCTCCCTTGCTAATTCATAGCCTATATATGGCACTTCACTTAATTCCAGTAATCCGGCATCGTTTATATTTAATCGCTCAACCTCAGGCTTGGTTTTGACTGTAAAAACCGATGTTAGCTTATCCCGGGTTTCAAAATTCAGCCCGTAGATATCCTTTAGCTGAATGTCATCTACAAAGCCTCCTATTTTATTTCGGTAGTTTATAATTCTGCTTGAAAGCACTTCCCCTACGCCATTAATTTGCTGAAGCTCCTCTGCCGTGGCAGTATTGAGATCGGTCTTTTGAGCAAAACTGCGATTATTAACACTTGTCTTTTGCTTCGGAAAAGTTCTGGGATTGGTTACCCATTCCGGAAATTTGAAATAGGGAGAGATTACCGCCAACATAGAATCAGAAACTCCGGTTACCTTTTGAAATTCCTCAGCCGAATTAACCCAATTATCTCCCTCCCTGAATTTATGCAGGCGGTCTGTTTCCTCCAGGCTCATTCCAAGCGTATACGCCCTGTAATCTGTGATATAATTTGGATTAAACGGATAAATTTTTAAGGTATCAGCCCCTGCCCGGGCTGCTTTGATTGAATCAATTTCTTGCTGGAATTTCCTTATTTCATCTTCTTCCGCAGAAATTTCATTCCCGGGATTGTAATCCATAAAATAAAAGATTCCCTGGAGCACTATTACGATAAGCAACAAAAGAAAGATCCCATTTTGTTGATTTCTTGAAAAAACAAAATGGGATCTTAGACCTTTCATGGTAAATTATATTAGCTGACCGTGGCTTCACGCTGTTTTCTAAACAGCTCGCCGGCCTTTAATTTACGGGTGTATTCTTTAAGATCTCGCCTTACCTCACCAGACATTATATAAAGTCCAATAATATTAGGGAAAGACATAGCAAGTATCATCATATCTGAGAAGTCAAGCACCGCTCCTAAACTAATGGATGCTCCAACTACAACAAAAACCAGGAATAAGATTTTATAAACCAGCTCTGTTTTTTTGCTTTTTCCGAATAGGTAAGTCCATGAGCGCATTCCGTAGTAAGACCAGGAGATCATAGTAGAGAAAGCGAAAAGGAAAACAGCAAGTGCAAGCACATAAGGGAACCAGGAAATAACACTTGCAAAAGCATCAGAGGTTAATTGAACCCCTCCAACTCCTTCAATTTCGTGCATTCCCGTAAAGATCAACACCAAAGCGGTTAGTGTACAAACTACTACGGTATCTATAAAAGGTTCGAGTAAAGCTACAAAACCTTCAGAGGGCGGATGGTTTGTTTTGGCCGCAGAGTGAGCGATAGCAGCAGATCCAACCCCGGCTTCGTTAGAGAACGCAGCCCTTTGGAATCCTACTACCAACACCCCAATAATACCACCTTTTAAGGCTGTAGGATTGAATGCTCCATTATATATAGCCGCAAATGCAGGCCCAATATTCTCATAGTTTATAATGATAACGGTAAGTGCTCCCAGGATATATACTGCAGCCATAAAGGGAACCACCTTTCCGGTTACCTTAGCAATACTCTGGATTCCACCAATAATTACAATCCCTACAAGAACAGCGATCACTAATCCGAACCAGAAACCATTCCCAATCAGCATTGGAAATTGTCCGGAAAGGATCTCGAAAGATTGATTTGCCTGGAACATGTTCCCTCCTCCAAAGGAGGCTCCAATACCTAGAATAGCGAAAAATGCTGCCAGGAATTTTCCAAGTCCGCGCATATTTCTCTTTTCGAGTCCGTATCTAAGGTAATTCATTGGTCCACCAAAGATCCTTCCTTCAGAGTTGATAAATCTGTATTTCACACCTAAGGTACATTCCACGAATTTGGAAGACATTCCAAGAATACCCGCCACGATCATCCAGAAAGTTGCGCCAGCACCTCCCAGGGATACGGCTACAGCCACCCCGGCGATATTTCCTAAACCAACAGTTGCAGAAACAGCCGTGGTTAGAGCCTGAAAGTGAGTAATACTTCCCGGAGCGTTTGGATCATCATATTTACCTTTGGCCAGGTCTAAAGCATGTCTGAAACCTTTAAAATTGATGAAGCCCATTCTTACGGTGAAAAAGGCAGCTCCGAAGATTAACCAGATTACAATAAATGGAATACCATGTGTTTGAGGATCACCATTTGGATGTGTTAACATAACCGGTTCGTCATACTCAATATTCGCAAAAAAGTGAGCGCCGGTTTCGATAACATCTGCTGTATTTTCGAAGTTGTAAATAACTTCTCCTTCTTCAACCTTATAGTTTAAGGTTCCGGAGGCATTTGCATAGGCGTTTAAATCATCTCCCTTATCAGAACTGATAATCGCTATAAGATCGCCTTCTTCTACATGCTGGCCTTCTGCAACTACCCACTCCTTAAGAGTAAAGCGATCTTCAATTCCTGCTTCCCAACCCGGCGTTGGCACATTTTTAAGATCAGCATAGGCGATGGGATCATAAACCCCAATCGCAGAGAACGGATCCCAGAAAAGGATCGCGGTCATACTTTCAACTATAGGAACGAAAGTACCATTGAAATGTTCGGTAATTGCTTCAGCTTCAACCGTATAAGAGCGGGTGGTAGAATTTCCTTCGCTATCGGTGATCACCACTGAGTAAGGAACCCCCTCGGTTAAGCCTTCAGCACGCTCAGAGTCCAGGGATGTGCCCTGGTCAGACCATTGATAGGAATAGGGCGGTGTACCGCCACTTACCTCAAGGTCTATAAAAGCATTATTAATAACGTTTGAAGGATTCCCTAGTTTGGCCTCAACTTCAAGTTCCTGAGCGTTTAATGTTACAAATGAAAATAAAAAGAACAATGAAAGTATATACTTTCCCATATAGCTTAGTAGTTAATTTAGCATTTTATTTTTCAGCGAAGCAAGATGCTAAAAAATTAGCCTTTTTCAAATTTTTAGGAGTTAAATTGTAAAGGAATTGTTAAAAATGAAACCCCTTAGTATTTTAAAGCTTTTCTAAAGATCGAAAACCGAAGAGCGTTTGGTATAAACAAGGTCTTTCAATTTTAGCCAGAAAGCCAGGGTAAGATAGACTATAAAGCCTATTCCGAGGGTGAAAAATGAGGTATAGATAAAAAACAGGCGTACGCTTTTTGCCCGCATCCCGATCTTATCGGCCAGCCGGGAAGAGACATAAAAACCATGTCTTTCAAAATAATACCTGATTTTATAAATTAGGTTACGCATAGCACAAAGATAAACTTTCCGGTTAATTTACAGTCTTTAAAAGTTCAGCTCCTATTTCGCAGTTTAAACATTTGTTCTTATCACAGTAATTATTTTTTAGCTGAAGAAGGGCCTGAGATTCTATGGCATTTGAAGCAGTATCAGCTCTTAACCGATTGAATTTTTCAACTATGCTGTTATTTTCAGGTTTTACTTTTTCCAGAATATTCAGAATCTCTTCCTCCGGTCCCTTCCCTGTTTCCCGTGCATAACAAAATTTTAGAGGCACCACTGTATTGATAACAACCAGATCTACAAAATTCCTACTTATCTTCTTGGACCTTCGCCTATGAGTCTTGCTGAAACTATAATGTGTTTGCCAGAAATCTGAAGTTTCCACATCAAAAAGTTCGTAGATACCTTCCACCTCTTTTACCCTGATAAGTTCAGAGAATAAATTTTTATGTCTGTAATACAATGAAGCCAATTGGGATAATCTGATATTTGGAAAATTATCCGGCCGTAAACGAAAGAATTTTGGACTTGTTACCTCCCTGTTGCTAAGCTGATACTTATGTTTTAAAAACTCATATTCAGCTTTAAGATTTTCAAAATGTGTTTCAGAATTGCTTTTTTCCAGCAACCCGGCCTGTCCCATAAACAAAGCTTCCAGCTTTAACCTATCTGTTAAACACTTTTGAACCACTGAGAAATCAAAACTTCGGGCGAAGCTCAGGAAGGCATCTCCGTTTACATTTAACCCAAAATTCTTTGCCAGCAGGCTGAACAATACTGCCTCCCAGTTATTCTCAGACGCCTTGAGCATTTCCAGGATAAGGTCAGACTTATTCTTTAGCCTTTCAAAATAGACCCGTTCCAACCAATGTCTCAATTTGAAATCATCTACTGAAGGAAAGTCCTTTTCGCAATTGATCCATTTTTG